>DASSCD010000185.1:0-8260 GCA_035698005.1 Gaiellaceae bacterium
GGGGAGACGCTCTGGTCGATCGCCGCTGCGACCGGCGGCGACCCCCGTGCGGGGGTGTGGGAGCTCCAGCGCCGGAACGGGCTCGCCGGGGCGACGATCGTCCCCGGGCAGCGGCTCGTGCTCCCGTAGCCCTGATAGAACAGGCCGCATGGCGAGCGAGCGCATCCTCGAGCTCCTGCGGCGCCCGGTCGACCCGGACGAGTACACCGAGATCCGCGAGCTCTGGAAGACACACTCGATCGCAGAGGACGACCGGGATCTCCCCGGGCTGATCTCGACGTTGACCGAGGACTGCGTGTACGAGGTGGTAGGGACCGGCGCTCGCTGGGAGGGCCACGAGGGCGCCGCGCGCTTCTACACCGAGCTGCTAACCGCATTCCCGGACATCCACTTCGACCTCGAGTACATCGTCATCGGGCCGCAGGGCGTCTGCGAAGAGGCGCGGGTGCAGGCGACCCACCAGGGACGCTGGCTCGAGCACGAGCCCACGGGCGAGCGTCTCGAGTGGCGCAACGCCATCTTCTTCCCCTGGGATCCGGCCGCACGGAAGTTCAAGGGCGAGCAGGTGTACACCGACCTCGACCTCGCCGCGCTCGCGCGGGCAGGCAGCTAGCCGGACGCGGCGAGCGGCGCGGACGGCGCCTCCGGAGGGGCGACGTCGGCGGGGCGTCGGCGCGCGATCGCGAGGAACGCGTCCACGACCGCCGGGTTGAACTGCTTTCCGCTGGCTGCGCTCAGCTGCTGCTTCGCCTGGTCGACGGACAGCGCACTCGCGTACGGGCGGTCCGTCGTCATCGCGTCCCACGCGTCGGCGAGACCGATGATGGCGGCCTCGAGTGGGATCGCGGTCTCGCGCAGGCCCTCGGGGTAGCCGAGGCCGTCCCAGCGCTCGTGGTGGTGCCTGATCGCCGGCGCCGAGTCCTGCAGGGACGACAGTCTGGACACGATCTCGGCGCCGCGTGCGGCGTGCTCGCGCATCACGGCAGCCTCCGAGGGGGTCAGCGGCTCCGGCTTCGTGAGGATCGAGTCGGGCATCGCGATCTTGCCCACGTCGTGGAAGAGCGCCGCGTTGCCGAGCGCGCCGAGCCGCTTCGCGGGCAGGGCGAGCTCGCGTCCGACGGCGAGCGCGACGCGGCGGACGCGCTGAGAGTGGCCGGCCGTGTACGGGTCGCGCGCCTCGACGGCGGCGTTCAGCGTCTCGATCGTCTCGAGCAGCGTCTGCTCGAGCGCCCGCGTGGTGTCGAGCAGCTCGCGAGAGCGGGCCTCGAGGTCGTCGGTCTGGCGCCGGAGCCGCGAGGACGCACCCCGAACGAAGAGCGCCAGTACGAGCCACAGGCCACCGAAGACGAGCGCGACCGCGGTCCAGATCGTCCGCTCGGAGTGCCCGATGGCCTCCTCGAGGACGCGCTCGTCGAGGCTGACCTGCGCGGCGCCGACGGTGCGACCCTGGGCGCTGCGGAGCGTTGACCAGACCTCGACGACGGGGGCGTCGGCCCCCTGACGCCGCACGACTTCCGCGGTCGTGCGTCCCGTGCGGACTGCCTCGCGCAGGCCGAGCGGCGGCCGGAATCTCGAGTTGGCGCGGCCCGGGCGTCGCGTCGAGAGCACGAGCGTGCCGTCCGTCGACCACACGTTGAGGCCGCGGATGCCGTCCGGCCGCCTGGTCACCGCAGCGAGGCGTCCCGCAGTTGGGGCGGGCACGTCGACGCGCCCTCCGTGCACGACGCTCGGTGCGAGCACCGCGTCCACGTAGAGGGCGACGTCGCGGGCATTGTCCTCGAGCGCCGCCTCGCGGAGGGCGCTCGTGAGCGTCGAGGACAGCGCGACCGCTCCCACGAAGAGGATGAGCGCCGAGGCGACGACGAACGTGCGCAAGAGCGTCAGGGACCGGAGCAGGCCGGACGAGCGGTGAGCTCGCATGCGCCGCATGGACTCCGTATCGGCAGTTGCAAGACGCCGATGTAGGCCTCGGGCGAGGTGGCTCTAGAATCGGGCGCCGTGGACCTCGACGTCGTCTTCCTCGGGACGTCCGGGTCGACGCCGACGGCCCAGCGCGCGCTCTCGGCGACGCTGGTGCGGCGCGGGGGAGAGCGGCTCCTCTTCGACTGCGCGGAGGGCACGCAGCGCCAGCTCCTGCGCTCGGACGTCGGCCTGATCGAGCTAGAGGACGTGTTCCTCACGCATTACCACGCGGACCACTACCTCGGTCTGCCGGGGCTGCTCAAGACGTACTCGCTGCGCGGGCGGGAGGTGCCGCTGACGATTCACGGCCCGCGCGGCCTGCGCGAGCTCATGTCGTCGCTCCGCCGTATCTTCGGGCGGCTGACCTACGAGGTGCAGACGGTCGAGCTCGCGCCCGGTGCGCGGCTGGAACGGAGCGGCTACGAGCTCGAGGCGTTCGCCGTCGCGCACGGGGTGTCGGCGGTCGGCTACGCGCTCGTCGAGCACGAGCGGCCCGGCCGCTTCGACGTCGAGGCGGCGGACGCGCTCGGCGTCCCGGACGGGCCCGATCGCGGCCGGCTGCAAGCCGGCGAGGCGATCCAGCTCACCGACGGCACGCGCGTGTCGCCCGAGCAGGTGCTCGGGCCGCCGCGGGCTGGGCGGAAGCTCGTCCTCACCGGCGACACGGCGCCCGCGGCCTCGGTCGTGGAGGCAGCCCTGGGCGCGGACGTCCTCGTCCACGAGGCGACGTTCCTCGCCGACGAGCGGGAGCGGGCGCGGGAGACGTCGCACTCGACCGCGGGCGAAGCGGCGCTCGTCGCGCGAGAGGCGGGCGTCCGGCTGCTGGCGCTCGTTCATCTCTCGACGCGCTACTTCGGCCACCAGGTCGTCGACGAGGCGCGCCAGCTCTTCCCGGACACCGTCGTGCCGCGCGACTTCGACACCGTCGAGATCCCGTTCGCCGAGCGCGGTGCGCCCGCGCTCGTTCGCGCCGGTGCCAGGGCGCGCAAGGCTGCGGTAGGGTCCGAGGACGCATGACGAGGCTCGTCCAGGTAGCCGTCGCCGGTGACGTGAGCGAGGCCGAGCAGCTGCAGGGGCTGCTCACCGCCGCGGGGATCGAGTCGCGGCTGGAGCCTGCCGTGGAGCACGACCCCGACGTCCTGGACGACCCGCCGCTGAAGGTGCTCGTGTCAGAGTCCGAGGTCGATGACGCCCGGGAGGCGATCGAGGCGTTGAGCGAGGAGGCGGAGGAGGACCTGGAGTAGAGCCCGCGCGGCGCTGGGCCGCCGTCGTGCTCGACCGCTAGACTGCACCGACACCGACCCTTTAACCCGGTCCAGCGAGGCCGGAAAGGAGCGAGATGACGGCGCACGTCCCCGGCCAGGCCGAAGCGGCCGCTGGAGAAAAGGTCCTCCTCGACGGCGACGCCATCTCGAGGACGCTCTCCCGCATCGCGCACGAGATCGTCGAGCGGAACGCCGATCTCGACCGGGTCGCCCTCGTCGGTATCCAGACCCGCGGCGTGCCCCTCGCGGCCCGTCTCCGCGAGCTCGTCGCCGATCGCGGCGGGGCGACGCTACGGCTCGGGACGCTGGACATCACCTTCCACCGCGACGACGCGCCGGAGAGGAACGGCGCGCGGCAACCGGTCGTGCACGCCACGAGCATCCCGTTCGCGCTCGAGGGCACGACGGTGGTGCTCGTCGACGACGTCCTGTACACGGGGCGGACGATCCGCGCCGCGATCGACGCTCTGCTCGAGTTCGGGCGGCCGGCGCGGGTTCAGCTCGCCGTCCTCGTCGACCGGGGCCATCGCGAGCTTCCCATCCGGCCCGACTACGTGGGCAAGAACCTCCCGACTGCACGCGACGAGCGGATCCAGGTCGAGCTCGTCGAGGTCGACGGCGCCGACCGCGTCCTGCTCGTGCACGAGCCGGAGGACGGCGGCCATGCCTGAGCCGCGCAGGCACCTGCTCTCGATCGCCGATCTCGGTCGCGCGGACGTCGAGCGGCTGCTCGAGTCCGCTCGCTCGTTCGCAGGGAGAACGGAGAGTTCGCTCCTACGCGGGCGCTCGGTCTTCAACGTCTTCCACGAGTCCTCGACACGCACCCTCGCGAGCTTCGAGCTCGCCGCGAAGCGCCTCTCCGCCGAGACGACCTCGCTGCGCGCCGCCGGCTCCTCGGCCGACAAGGGGGAGTCGCTGAAGGACACGATCCTCACCCTCTCCGCCTACGACCCAGACGTGATCGTCGTCCGCCACCCGTCGGTCGGCGCCGCGGAGCTCGTC
This sequence comes from Gaiellaceae bacterium, assembly GCA_035698005.1. Lineage (GTDB taxonomy): Bacteria > Actinomycetota > Thermoleophilia > Gaiellales > Gaiellaceae > GMQP-bins7. The sequence continues at coordinate 4,230 of DASSCD010000185.1, forward strand.
GCGTCGTGGACACGGGCGCACGTCGTGAACGCCGGCGACGGCAAGCACGAGCACCCCACCCAGGCGCTCCTCGACCTGTACGCGATCGAGAGCGCCCTCGCGAGGCTCGACGGCGTGCACGTGGCGATCGTCGGCGACGTCCTGCACTCGCGCGTCGCCCGCTCGCTCGTGCGCGCGCTCGGGCTCGTCGGCGCGGAGGTGACGCTCGTCGGGCCCCCGACCCTGCTGCCGCCGGGGATCGAAGCACTCGGCTGCGCGGTGTCGACGGACATGGACGCGATCGCGGACGCAGACGTCGTCTACGTCCTGCGCCTGCAGCGGGAACGGATGGACGACGCCTTTGTCCCCTCGCTGCGCGAGTACGCGGCGGTGTGGGGGATCACGCCGGAGCGCCTCCTCCCCGGCCAGCTCGTCATGCACCCGGGCCCGATGAACCGCGGCGTCGAGATCGACGCGCGGGTAGCGGACTCCGATGCCGCGCTCGTCGTCGACCAGGTGCGTGCGGGGCTCGTCGTGCGCATGGCGGTCCTCGCCGACCTCGTCGCGGGCCCCACCCAGACAAAGGCCGCGGTCGCGCTCGCCGAGCCGGTGGAGGTCGCATGACCCTCGCATCGCGCAACGGCCGCAGAGACTCGCTCGTCCTCGAGGGCCGGGTCGTGGCGCCGGCGCAGGGGATCGACGAGTGCCTGCGAGTCACGGTCGCCGACGGCGTCATCGCGGCGATCGAGCCCGCGCCCGCGAGCGAGCTCGTCGTCGCGCCGGCCTTCGTCGACCCCCACGTGCACCTCCGTACTCCGGGGCGCGAGGACGAGGAAACGCTCCGCTCGGGGACCGAGGCCGCGGCAGCGGGCGGATACTGCGCGATCCTCGCGATGCCGAACACCGACCCCGTCGTCGACTCGGCGTCCGTGCTTCGCGGCCTCGTCTCGCTCGCGCGCGAGGAGGCGGTTGTCCCGACCGGCTTCATGGTTGCGATCAGCAAGGGGCAGGCGGGCGACGAGCTGACGGAGATGGTCGAGCTCGCCGGGGCCGGGGCTGCCGCCTTCACCGACGACGGCCGGCCGGTGGCGTCCGCGGCGCTCCTCCGGCACGCGCTCCGCTACAGCGGACCGACCGGGCTCCCGCTCGCCCTGCACTGCGAGGAGCCGAGCCTCTCTCGCGGCGGCCACGCGCACGAGGGAGCGGTGTCCGCCGAGCTCGGGCTCGGCCCGTACCCGTCTGCTGCCGAGAGCGTCATGGTCGAGCGCGACCTCGCTCTCGCAGCGCTCGAGGAGCGACGTGTCCACCTGATGCACGTCTCCGCGGCGGAATCCGTGGCTGCGATCGACCGCGCTCTCGCCGCGGGCGTCCCGGCGACCGCCGAGGTCACGCCGCACCACCTCGTCCTCACCGACGGGGCCGTCCGCTCGCTCGACGCGAACGTGAAGATGAACCCGCCCCTGCGGGCCGAGCGGGACCGCGAGGCGCTGCGTGACGCGCTTCGGCGCGGCGTGATCTCCTGCATCGCCACCGACCACGCGCCGCACGCGCGGCACGAGAAGGAGGTTCCCTTCGAGGAGGCGCCCTTCGGCGTCACCGGCCTCGAGACCGCCTTCGCCTCGCTGTACACGCATCTCGTGCTCCCCGGCGAGCTCGAGCTGGAGACGCTGCTCGAGCGCATGTCCGTCGGCCCGGCCCGTGCCTTCGGGCTCCCCGAGCCGCGAATCGAGGTCGGGGCGCGCGCGAACGTCGCCGTGCTCGATCTCCGCGCGGAGTGGGAGGTGACCGCGGACGGCTTCCGCTCGCGCTCGGCCAACTCGTGGCTCCTCGGCAAGCAGCTCACGGGGCGCGTGGTGCAGACGGTCGCCGACGGGCGGGTGGTGCACGGATGAGCGTCGGGTACCTGCTGCTCGAGGACGGGACGCTGTACCGCGGGCGTTCCGTGGGCGCGTCCGCCGCCGCCTTCGGCGAGGCCGTGTTCACGACTGCGATGACGGGCTACCAGGAGACGGTCACCGACCCGAGCTACGCGGAGCAGCTCGTCTGCTTCACCGCGCCGATGGTCGGCAACTACGGCGTCGCCGACGAGCGCGGCGAGTCCGAGCGGCCGCACGCGAAGGCAGCGCTCATGCGCCAGCTGGGAGGCGCCGAGTGGTCCCGGTGGCTCGTCGCCCACGGGCTCGTCGGGCTCGAGGACGTCGACACGCGCGCGCTCGTCCTCCGCCTCCGCGACGCCGGCGCCATGCGCGCGGTCGCGGTCGCCGACGAGGAGGCGCTGCCGCCGGCCGATGCGCTCGAACAGGTCCGCGACCAGCCCGCGATGGAGGGACAGTCCCTCGTCGCGGCCGTGTCGACGCGGGCGCCGTACGTGTACGCGGAGAGTGGCGAGGCGCGCGTCGCAGTCGTCGACTACGGCACGAAGCGCTCGATCCTGCGCCGGGCAGCCTCGGCCGGCGCCAGGGTGACGGTCGTCCCGCACACGACGAGCGCCGACGAGCTCGCCGGATTCGACGGCGTCGTCCTCTCGAACGGCCCGGGGGACCCGGAGCCGCTGCGCGCCGAGACGGACGTGGTACGCGAGCTCCTGGGGCGCGTTCCCCTGCTCGGGATCTGCCTCGGCCACCAGCTTCTCGGGCTCGCTACCGGCCACCGGACGTTCAAGCTCCCGTTCGGCCACCGCGGCGCGAACCATCCCGTGCTCGACCGCTCGAGCGGTCGTGTGCTCGTGACGAGCCAGAACCACGGCTTCGCCGTCGAGCCGTCGGAGGCGGGCGAGGCGCGTCACGTGTCCCTGTACGACGGGACGGTCGAGGGCTTCGACTTCCCCGACCTGCGCGCTCGCTCGGTGCAGTTCCACCCCGAGGCGGGCCCAGGCCCTCACGACGCGTGGCCGATCCTCGAGGACTGGGTGCGCGGACTGGAGAGGCGCTGATGCCCGCGAGGCGCGACCTCGAGTCGATCTGCGTCATCGGCTCCGGCCCGATCGTGATCGGGCAGGCCTGCGAGTTCGATTACGCGGGGTGCCAGGCGCTGAAGGTGCTGCGCGAGGACGGCTACCGGACGATCGTCGTCAACTCGAATCCGGCGACGATCATGACCGACCCCGGCTTCGCCGACCGCACGTACATCGAGCCGCTCGACCCGGCGGGGGTCGCCTCCGTCCTCGAGCGCGAGCGCCCGGATGCGCTCTTGCCCACGCTGGGTGGGCAGACGGCGCTCAACCTCGCGGTCGCGCTCGCCGACGCAGGCGTGCTCGACGACCTCGGCGTCGAGCTGATCGGAGCCCCGGTTGACGTGATCCGCCGCGCGGAGGACCGCGAGGAGTTCCGCGAGGCCGTCCGCAGCTGCGGACTGCTCGTGCCCGCCTCGCGCATCGTCACCTCGCTCGACGAGCTCGACGAGGTGCTCCTGCCGGCGGTCGTGCGGCCCGCGTTCACACTCGGCGGGCACGGGGGAGGCTTCGCGGACGACCTCGACGGCCTGCGCAGGCAGGTCGAGCGCGGGCTGGCGGAGTCTCCGATCCGCCAGGTGCTCGTCGAGGAGTCGGTGCGCGGCTGGGACGAGTTCGAGCTCGAGGTCATCCGCGACCGGGCGGACAACGTCGTCGTCGTGTGCTCGATCGAGAACCTCGACCCGATGGGCGTGCACACGGGGGACTCGGTGACGGTCGCGCCCCAGATGACGCTCTCCGACGAGGCGTACCAGGAGCTCCGCGACGCAGCCGCCGCGATCGTCCGCGCCGTCGGCGTCGAGACCGGGGGCTCGAACATCCAGTTCGCTCGCGAGCGCGAGACGGGCGAGCTCCGCGTCATCGAGATGAACCCGCGCGTCTCCCGCTCCTCGGCGCTCGCGTCGAAGGCGACCGGCTACCCGATCGCGAAGGTCGCCGCCAAGCTCGCCGTCGGCTACACACTCGACGAGATCCCGAACGACCTCACGAAGACGACCCCGGCGAGCTTCGAGCCCACGCTCGACTACGTCGTCGTCAAGTTCCCACGCTTCGCCTTCGAGAAGTTCGCCGGCGCCGACCGCGAGCTCGGCACGCAGATGAA
>DASSCD010000186.1:0-13708 GCA_035698005.1 Gaiellaceae bacterium
CGTGATGCCCCTGCGCTGGGGCGCGTCGACGAACGCAGCGTGCACCTCGATCCCGCGCTGCTCGAGCTCCGCCTTCGCGCGCTTCCCGACATCGTCCTGCCCGAGCGCGGTGAAGAAGTGGACGGCGTCCGCGAGTCGGGACAGCTGGACCGCCGCCACCGATCCGCCCCCGCCCGCCTCCTGCCAGGTCTCAGTGGCCGCGACGATCTCCCCCGGGCGCGGTACCTGCTCGACGGCGACGAACTCGATCCACTCGACGTGCCCGACGACTGCGGCGCGCATCCCGGCATGCTCACAAATCGGCGGCCGGGCGCGTTGGCAGGGGATGATGGAAGCCGTGGCCGTCCCCCCGTTCGAGCGCTTCTACGAGGAGCACCGGAGCGAGGTGCTCCGGCTCCTGAGGCGCAAGCTCGGGCGCGAGCGGGCCGACGACGCGTTCCAGGAGACGTTTCTCCGAGCGCTCCAGGCGTACCGAAGGCTCGAGCACGGGGAGCATCTGCGGGCGTGGGTCCTGACGATCGCACGCAACGTCGCCGTCGACACGCTCCGCAGGACGAGGCCACAGAGCGAGCATGAGGAAACCGGGGTCGAGGATGCGCGTCCTGCCTACGAGCAGCTCGCCTCGCTGACCGACGGACTCCCGCCCAAGGAGCGGGCGGCCGTCGTCCTCCGCTACGGCTACGACCTCTCGTATGGCCAGATCGCGACCGCGCTCGACTCGAGCGAGGACGCCGCGCGACAGGCCGCATCCACAGGCGTACGCAGGATTCGAAGGAGGATCGCATGACCGTCTCACCCGACCTCGACCGCCGGTTCCGCGCCGCCGCCGCGTCGCTCGATCTCGTCGACGTCGGCTTCGACGTCGTCGACTCGCCGGTCGGCGACCTGTTCGTCGCCGTCTCTGATCGTGGGCTCGCCGAGATCTCGTTCGACACGCGCGCCGAGGAGCAGCTCGACCTCCTCGCCCGCATCGCAGGCCCGAGGGTGCTGCGCGCGCCGCACACGGTCGAGGCCGCACGTCGCGAGCTCGACGAGTACTTCGCCGGTCGCCGGCGCAGCTTCGACCTGACGCTCGACCTGCGGGCGATGCCCGAGTTCACGGTCTCCGTCCTGCGCGAGCTCGCCCACGTCCCCTACGGCGAGACGACGACCTACGGCGAGCTCGCCGCTCGAGTCGGCCGCCCGCGGGCAGCGCGAGCCGTCGGCACGGTGATGAACCGCAACCGCATTCCGATCGTGCTTCCGTGCCACCGGGTCGTCGGCTCGACGGGCGACCTCGTCGGCTACGGGGGAGGCCTCGACCGCAAGGTCGCACTGCTCGAGCTCGAGGGAGCGCGTTAGGCGGGCGAGACCTCACCGGTCTCGGGCACGACGACTCGACCCTCCGCCCACGCAACGACGAGGCGGTCGAAGTCCATGAACGTCCGGGCATCCTCGATCACGGCTACCCACTCCGCCGTCTCCGTCGCGCGGGCCGCGTCCTCGAAGCTCGCGAACCGGGCCTCGCCCAGCCCTGCGTAGGGCGGCTCCGAGCCGTCCCGGCCGACGAGCGCCACGTGCTGCACGTAGCCCTCGAGGTACGAGACCCGCTCGACGAGCCGCGCGTGCTCCTCCGTCCAGTACCGGACCGCCTCCTCGCGCGCGAGACCCGGACGCGCATGCCACTGCGTGAGGCGTTCGACCAGGTCGCCACCGTAGCCGTCACGAACACGGGAGGACGCCCAGGCGCCGGAGCACGATGCGCATGCTCGTCACGAACGGAGGCGCCGTGGCCTCGAGCGCCGCGCGACCTCGATGCGTTCCGCATCGGGATCGACTGCAAGCACCGACGCGGCTGCAGGCCCCACCTGGAACGTCCGCCGGCCCGTCCCCGACTTCGAGAACTCAAAGTCCTCCATCGGCGCGAGCTCGGCGAGCCTTGCTCTCTCCACGCCCTCCGGATGCCTCCCACTCGCGGATCTCCGCACTGGGCGGGGGCCACGCTCACTCGAGGAGCCTGTAGCCCACGCCCCAGACGTGTCTACATTGGCTTGAACACACGCGGTTGAGCCGGATCAGTCCCCACAAAGTCCCCAAACGTCCGGGGCGGGTCGCTACTCCAGGCTCGCCATCACCCCACGCACGGTTTGTGCGGAGTAGTCCGAACCGGTCGAGTCAAAGATGACGACGACGTTGCGCGTCGTGAAGATGATGTTGTCGCCCCTCCTCACCTCGGGCTTCGTATCGGTCTGGCCAGCCTCTCGCGTGTCGGCAAGCGCGTCTTCTGCGGTCGGATAGACGCCTACGACGAGCTGGTCGCTATCGGGGAGTCCAAGGAGTGTCACGCCTCCGTCGTCACCGATCCGAGCGAGACTGATGCCGTGAGCCTCGAACGCAGCTCTCACCTCAAGCACTGATCGAGGTGGTGAGACCCCGTCCTCCGAGTCGCCCGACGCACATCCCAAGACCGAGATGACGGCAACGGCTACCGTAGCGGCCAGCGGCGTCCCACGAGCCAGTCTCATCCCGTCTCGCACTTCGCTCCACGTCACAACGTCCCTTCTCCTGGCGACTCGGCGGCGTTGTGGTCGTAGCTGTCGAGGAGCCCGTGCAGACACTCCTCCGAGTCGGGCACGAAGTGGCCGTCCGTGGGTCGCGTGGATCTGGCACAGCTTGCGGCGCAGGCGGGGACGCGTGTGATTCGAGCGTCCTCGTGCGCGCTAGCAAGCGGTCGTTAGTGCCACAGTCTTCGGGCTCTCGGCGAGACGCTGGTACGGCAGAGCTCGTACTCTCCGGACATGAGGGAGATCACGTTTGTGAGGTCACCGACGAGAATCGAGATGCGGTTTTCGCGCTCCGCGTCGCGCCGGACCAGGAACGGTTCGTCGGCACGGTGGCTTCGGCACTCATCGACGCAGGGGAGATCCCGGAGGGCAAGCCCTGGTATCGGGCGGTCTACGCGGACGATCAGCCGGTCGGATTCGTGATGCTCAGCTGGAACGTCACTCCAGAGCCGCCGCGGATCATCGGGCCATGGTTCCTGTGGAAGCTGCTCGTCGCGAGCGGCACCAAGGTCGCGGCTACGGCCGGGAGACGGTCGGGGTTCGCCGCCGAGATCGTGCGTGACAATGGCGGCGCCGGGCTGCTGACCCGCTGTGTCCCGGGCGATGCCGGACCGGAGCCCTTCTACAGGCACATCGGCTTCAGTGCCACTGGCGAGTTGGACGAGAACGGCGAGATCATCCTCGCGCTGGACCTCGACCCACACGGTCAGTCCAGCAGCCGGTAGCCGACCCCCCAGACGTTGACGACGTAGCGGTCGCCGCCGTCGCCGTCGCACAGCTTGCGGCGCAGGCGAGACGCGTGTGACTCGAGCGTCCTCGTGCGCCCGAGCGCACGGAATCCCCATACCTCGCGGAGCAGTTCCTCCTTGGTGAACACCCGGTGGGGCTCCGCTGCGAGCTTGACGAGAAGCTCGAACTCCTTCGCGGACAGCGTCACCGACCGTTCGCGCACGGCGACGCGGCGCGTGGCCCGGTCGACGACGACCTCGCCGGCGGTCAGCACCTCCGGCGACGCCGGCGCGCTGCGGCGCAGCAGCGCGTGGATGCGGGCGAGCAGCTCCACGTACGCGAACGGGCGGCCGATGACGTCGTCGGCCCCGCGGTCGAGTGCGCGGACCCGCTCGACCGGGTCGGACGTCGGCGCCAGCAGGATCACGGGCACGTTGCGGTCCCACGTCCTCCCCGGCTCCCCGCGCCGGAGCCGCAGGCAGAGCTCGAGCTCGGCGAGGAGGACGAGGTCGGGCCGTGCACGCTCCGCGAGCTCGAGCGCCTGGCTCCAACGCGATGCCTCGAGCACGTCGAAGCCGTCGTCGCGGAGCTGGCGGTCGAGATAGCCGCGCGTCTCGGGCTCCGGCTCGGCGACGAGGACAGCGCGCGACATCGCGCCGACGCTAGCCCGGGGGTCGGACGCGCGCCAGATGTCCTTTGCGGCAGAAGGGTGAAAAGCCTTCCTCAGCCGTCCGGGCTGGACGAGTCGAGTGGCTTCGGTGCGGTCAAAGCCTCCCGTGCCGGAGGATGCCCCAGACGAGCCAGGTCCCGAAGACGCCCGAGAGGATGAAGCCGGCGAGGGCGAGGAGGTGGATGCCGATCGCGTGCGGCCCGCCCTCGGCGAACACCCCGATGATCGCGGAGCCCAGCAGCCCCCCGAGGATGACGAGCGCAACCGCGATCCGGTTCGTCGCCTTGTCGATGTGGTCGTCGATCTGGTCGATCCCCGGGTTCTCGATGTGGACCTGGAAGGTCCCGTCGCGGAGACGCTCGAGCACGTCGCTGACCTGGTACGGGACCTCGCGCGCGACCGAGCCGAGGGCGAGCGCCTCCATCCGGGCGCGCTGGCCGAGCACCCGCGGGTGGAAGCGCTCGACGAGGAGCCCGCGCGCGTAGGGTCGCGCGACCTCGAACACGTTGAAGTCGGGGTCCACCTCGGTGCCCACGGAGGCGAGCGTCGCGATCGCCTTGTCGAGCATCACGAAGCGCGAGGGCAGGCGGAGGTTCAGCGAGTAGATGAGCTGGAACGCCTCGCGGATCACCTGCAGCGGGTCGATGTCCGAGAGGCGGCTGCCGTAGTAGCGGTCGAAGAGGACGCGCAGCTCGGCACGGAACTCCTCCTCGCGCTCCGGCGCGTAGCGGACCCCGAGCTCCCGGAGCCGGCGGGGGATCGCGTCCACGTTCTCGGTCGCCGCGTCCACGAAGAGCCGCGTCAGCCTGGCCATGTCCTCGTCCGACAGCTTCCCGGCCTGACCGAAGTCGACCAGGCCGAGCTGGCCCGTGTCGAGGAGGAAGATGTTCGCCGGGTGCGGATCGGCGTGGAAGAAGCCATGCCGGAAGACCATCGTCATCCACGCGTCCGCCATGAGCGTGACGACCTCGTTCCGCTCGTCGGGGCGCATCGCTGCCAGGTCGAGGTCGGCGATCTTCGTGCCGTGGAGGTACTCGATCGTGAGGACGCGGCCCGTCGAGTACTGCCGGATCACCCGCGGGACGACGACCCGGTCGTCCCGGGCGAAGTTCCGATGGAATGCCTCGGCGTTCCGTGCCTCGTGCCCGTAGTCGAGCTCGAGCCGGATCGAGCGCGCGAACTCGTCGACGAGCTCCTGCGGGTCCATGAACTCGAGCGCCTTGACGCGCTCCTTGAGGAGTCGCGCGGCCTGGTACAAGAGCCCGAGGTCGGCCTCGATCTGCGTCGGCGCCGCGGGCCGCTGGATCTTCACCGCGACCTCCTGCCCGTCCGGGAGCACGGCCCGGTGGACCTGCCCGATCGAGGCGGAGGCGATCGGCGTCAGGTCGAACTCGAGGAACGCCTGGTCGAGCGTGAGGTCGAGCTCCGACTGCACGACCTCGCGCACCTGGACGAAGGGGAACGGCGAGACGTCGTCCTGGAGGCGTCTGAGCTCCGCGACGATGTCCGGCGGGACCACGTCCGGTCGCGTCGAAAGGAGCTGCCCGAACTTGACGAACGTCGGGCCGAGCTCGTCGAGCATCTCCCGGAGGCGGCGTCCACGGTCCGAGACGTTGTCGATCTCCGCGCCGTCACCGGAGACGAGGTCCCCGAGCCGGTTGCGACGCAGGAAGTAGCCAAAACCGTGCCGCGCCGCGACCTGGGCGATCTCCGAGAGGCGCCCGAGGCTCCGGGTAGGCCGTTGCCGGGTGGCCATTGCCGGGATTCTAGGGCGGCGCTGGCCGCGCCTACTGCGGCGCAGCGCGCTCGAGCAGCTTCAGCCGGTGCTCGAGCTGGGCGACGCGAAGCTCGAGCTCGGCGACCCGGTCCCGCGAGGCCACCCCGAGCTCACCCGCGAGCCTGGAGGCGGCGTCCCCGGTCGAGTCGCCGAAGCGCTGCGCCTCGCGGCGCCAGCTGTCGAGCACGTCGCCGAGCGCCGTCCGCACCTCGGTCCGCTCGACGCCGAGCCGGTGCGCGAGCTCCTCGGCCATGTCGTCCGCCCGCTCCAGCACGAGCGCGAGCGCTCCGATGCCTGCCAGCCCGAGGCTCTCGAGCGTGCCCCGGTCGTCAGCGGGCGCGGCCATGAGGCCTCGAGGCGCGACGTTGGCGTCGCCGCTCCCGCTTCGACGAGACCGGGCCCGCGGCCGAGGCGGCTGCTGGGACGCGCGGCTCCGGCGCAGCCTCCTCCTCCTCCTCGGGCGCCTCCTCGAGCTCCGCGTCGGGCTCGCCGTCCGCGGCGACGGCCTCGGCCTCCTCCGCGAGAGTCCCTCCGACCGAGGCGACGCCCGCGAGCGCGCCGAGGTCGTCGCGTCGCTTCGCGAACTCGGGCTCACGCTCCTTGAGGACGCCAACGAGCGGGGCAGCGAGGAAGATCGACGAGTAGGCGCCGAAACCGATCCCGACGAGCAGCGCGAACGCGAAGTCCTTGAGCGTGTCGCCTCCGAAGAAGTAGAGCGAGAGGATCGGGAGGATCGTGATGAAGCTCGTCGCGAGCGAGCGCGGGAGCACCTCCCACAGCGACACGTTCCCGATCACCCGGAACGACGCGCGGCGCATCAACGGCACGTTCTCCCGGATGCGGTCGAAGACGATGATCGTGTCGTACATGGAGTAGCCGAGCACGGTCAGGATCGCGGCCACGGTCGCCGTGGAGACCTCGCGGCCGGTCAGGGCGTAGACCCCGACCGTGATGACGATGTCGTGGGCGAGGGCGACGAGGACGCCGATCGAGTACTTCCACTGGAAGCGTACGGCGAGGTAGAGCACGATCAGGATCAGGCTGACGACGATCGCGAAGATCGCTGCGTTGGCGATCTGGCCGCCGAAGCTCTCCGAGACGGTCTGCGCGCCGAACGAGGTGGCGTCGATCGCCTGCGCGAGGTCCTGCTGGAGCTGGTTCTGCTCGGGGATTGGCAGCGACTCGGTGCGGATCTGGAAGCTCGTGTAGTCCCCGCCGACGGACGCGCCGCGACCCTGGATGACTGCGTTCTCCTGCCCGATCTCGCCGGCGACGTCGCGCACCTGCTCGAGCGACGTCGGCTGCGGCGTGCGGAACGTGACCTCGGTGCCGCCCTCGAAGTCGATGCCGAGGTTCAGCCCCTTGAAGGCGATGGCGCCGATCGCGACGGCGATGACGAGGCCCGAGAACGCGAACCACAGGCGCCGCTTGCCCATGTAGTCGAGCCGTAGCCAACGCGGGAGGCCCTGGCCGGTCGCCCCCATCAGGCGCGGGTTGTCGAACCAGCCGAAGCCCGCGACCAGCGCGAGGATCGCGCGCGTCGCGAGCACCGCCGTGAGCATCGAGAGCGCGGTGCCGATCAGCAACATGAGCGCGAAGCCGCGGACGCTCGCTGTCGCGACGACGAAGAGCACCATCGCCGTGATTGCCGTCACGACGTTCGCATCGATGATCGTCGCGAAGCCCTTCCGATAACCCTGGGCGATCGCCGCTCGCATCGATCTTCCGGCACGCACCTCTTCCTTGATGCGTTCGAAGATGACGATGTTCGCGTCGGCTGCGACCCCGAACGTGAGCACGAGGCCTGCGAACCCCGGCAGCGTCATCGTCACGTTGAAGAGCAGGATCGTCGCGTACAGGAAGGCCGCGTAGATGCCGAGCCCCGCGACCGCGACGAGCCCGAGGAAGCGGTAGAAGACGAGCAGGAAGATGATGACCAGGAGCAGGCCGGCCAGCGCCGCGGTCTGCGCCTCCTTCAGCGAGTCCTTCCCGAGCGTCGCGGAGATGTCGGTGCGGTCGAGCGTCTCGAACTCCACGGGCAGCGCGCCCGTCTGGAGCACGATCGCGATGTCCTTCGCCTCCTGGATCGAGTCGAGGCCCTCGATCTGGGCCCGCCCGCCGCCGATGCCGCCGGCGAGGCTCGAGTCCGTGTAGTCGATCTGCGGAAACGTCTTGATCTCGCGGTCGAGGACGATCGCGAAGTGCTGCGGCGCCTGCCGCAGGCGCCCGCGGATGTGGAGGTTCCGCGTGATCTCCTCGAACTTGTCCGAGCCCGCGCCGGTGAACTCCATCGTCACGATCGGCCGTCCGGCGCCGCCGGGGCTCGTGTCGAAGTCGGCGCGGGTCCCGGAGAGCTTGAAGTCCTCGCCGATCATCTGCGGGATCTTCGGAGGGTCGTACTGGAAGAGGTAATAGTACGTCCGATCGGGCTCCGGTATGCCGCGACCGTCCGGGCCGCCCGGGCAGATGACGGCACCCTCGCCGCAGGTGATGACGACGCGGTCAGTCGGGACGGCGAAGAGCTCGCGCCCGACGGGCAGCTTGCCCTTCGTCTTCGCGAGCGCCTCCTGCTCCGAGGGATACGGGCCGGAGACGACGCGCTTCGTCTTCGGGTTGACGATGTAGTAGGCGTCCGACGTCCCTTGCACCTGGCTCTGCACCCTGGCGAGCAGGTCGTACAGCGACGTGTACTCGACCGGGAAGCCTCGCGCCGAGATGGAGGGCACCGCGAGCGAGGCCTCGAGGTCGTAGAGCTCGAGCTGCGCGGTCGTGCCGATGATCTCCGCCGCTGCCTCGGGGTCGCTCACGCCCGGGAGCTGGATGACGATCTGGTCGTCGCCCTGCGTGCGGATCTCCGGCTCGGTGACGCCGAGCTTGTCGACGCGGTTTCGCATGATGTCGACGGAGCGGTTGAGGTCGTCCTCCGTCAAGTCCCGGTCGGGCGGAGGGACCGCCTTGAGGGTGACCTCGAGGCCGCCCTGGAGATCGAGGCCGAGCGTCGCCTTCTGATGCAGCGGCGACGCCGGGATCGCCATGAGGGCGACGCCGACGAGGGCTGCCACAAGCAGGCCGACGACGAAAAAGGATGAGCGCCGGTTCACGGTTCGCGAACGAGGTTAGCGGCGGTCTGCTGCGGCCGCTTCCGCGTCGGCCTCGCTCGTAACAGCTTCTTCGCCTGCCGTAACGGGGGGTTCATCGTCGTCTGGTTCTTCGACTGCCTCGGCGTCGATCGTCTCCGACGCGGTCTCGTCCTCGGGCGGCAGCACGGCCGCGATCCCGCGGCGGGTCATGTGCACGTTCAAGCCGTCCGCGATCTCGACGACGACGTCGTCGTCCTCCACACGGGTGATCGTCCCGTAGATCCCGCCGGTCGTGAGGATGTCGTCGCCGACGCCGGCCCCCTCGATCAGGGACTGGTGGTCGCGCTGGCGCTGGCGCTGCGGGCGGATCATCAGGACGTACATCACGACGAGCAAGAGCACCATCACGATCAGAAAGCTCACGATTCCTCCTCGGGCGCGCCGGCGAGCCGCGCGAGTGCGTCCCGCCGGAAGGCCGAGAACGTGCCCCGCTCGATCGCCGCCCGCGCGTGTGCGGTCAGGTCGAGTACGAACCAGAGATTATGCAGGCTCAGGAGCCGCAGACCGAGGATTTCCTCCTGCAGCACGAGGTGCCGGACGTATGCGCGTGAGAACCGGCCGCAGGCCGGGCAGCCGCACCCTTCCTCGAGCGGGCTCGCATCGCGGGCGTAGCGCGCGTTCTTGAGGTTCATCCGGCCTTGCCACGACAGGGCAGACCCCGTGCGGGCGGTGCGGGTCGGGAGCACGCAATCGAAGAGGTCGACGCCACGCGCGACGACCTCCAGGATTCCGACGGGGTCGCCGATCCCCATGAAGTAGCGGGGCCTGTCGGGGGGCAGGAGCGGCGCCGCCCACTCCACGCAGTCGAGCATCTCGTCCCGCGACTCGCCGACCGCGAGGCCGCCCAGGGCATGGCCGTCGAACGGGAGCGCGGCGACCTCCTCGATCGACCGGCGGCGGAGCTCCACGTCGGTGCCGCCCTGCGAGATGCCGAAGCGCAGCTGACCCCAAGCATGCGGCGCGTCGACCTGTTCCTGCGCCCAGCGCGTGGTGAGCGCGACCGCGCGCTCGAGCTCGGCCCGGTCGGCGCCGGCGGGGAGGCAGACGTCGAGGCACATCGCGATGTCGGAGCCGAGCCTGCGCTGGATCTCGGCGACGCCTGCGGGCGTGAACCGCTCCGCCGAACCGTCGTAGATCGATCGAAAGGTCACGCCCTCGTCGTCCAGGGCGAGGATCGTGTCGCGGAGCGAGAAGACCTGGAACCCGCCCGAGTCCGTGAGGATCGGGCCGTCCCAGCCGGAGAACCCGTGGAGCCCGCCCAGGTCCTCGATCACGTCCTCTCCGGGTCGGAAGTGCAGGTGGTACGCGTTGCCGAGGATCACCTGCGCGCCGAGTGCGCGCACTTCGTCGGGATCGAGCGACTTCACCGTCGCCTTCGTCCCGACGGGCATGAACGCCGGTGTGGAGATCGTGCCGTGCGCGGTCTCGAGGGCGCCTGCGCGCGCCGCGCCGTCGGTGGCGAGCATGCGGAACGCGCTCACGCGAGCCCGCCCTCGGCTCGTCGGGACCCGTCCGAGGCGACGGGCGCCTGGGGCCACCCCGCGCCTCCTCCCACTTCGAGCCTACTTCGGAAGTGCGCGCGCATGGGACACGGGATCGTGCCGGAAGCGTGTCGCTTCCGGGGCGGAGGCTCCCGGTTCACAGCGCCAGCATCGCGTCGCCGAAGGAGTAGAAGCGGTAGCGCTCCGCGATCGCAGTCCGGTACAGCTCGAGCGTCTGCTCCACGCCGACGAAGGCCATGACGAGCGCGAGGAGCGTCGAGCGAGGCAGGTGGAAGTTCGTCAGCAGCGCGTCGACGCGGCGGAACTCGAACCCGGGCGTGACGAAAAGCCGGGTACGGCCGGCGAGCTCGCCGGTGCGGGCGACCGTCTCGAGCACACGCACCGAGGTCGTTCCCACGGCGAGCACGCGCTCCGCCGCGGCGATCCGGCGCCACGCCGACGCTTCGACCGCGTACCGCTCGCCGTGCAGCTCGTGGTCCTCGACCCGCGCCTCGGACACGGGGCGGAACGTGTCCAGACCGACGTGGAGCGTGACGGACACCGGATCGAGCCGTGAGACGAGGCCCGGAGTCAGGTGGAGCCCCGCAGTCGGCGCCGCCGCCGACCCCGGCTCCCGGGCGTACACGGTCTGATAGCGACCGGGATCGTCGAGCCGCGCGTGGATGTACGGCGGCAGCGGCATCTCCCCGCTCGGCTCGCCCTCGAGCCGGACGAGCCAGCGACCGCGCCCGAGCGCCGCGATGAGCTCGACCGCGCCGAGCCGCTCGCCGGGCCGCAGGCGGCGCGACGGGCGCACGAGGGCCTCCCACACCCCACCGCCGTGCTCCTCGACGAGGAGCACCTCGACCCAGCCGCCGGTCGACCGGCGCAGCCGCAGCCGGCCCGGGACGACGCGGGTGTCGTTGACCACCACGAGCTCGCCGCCGAGAAGCTCGGGGAGCTCGGAGACGACACGGTGCTCGATCTCGCCGGTCTCGAGCCGGTACAGGAGCAGCCGCGAAGAGTCACGGGGCTCGACGGGCGTCTGCGCGATCAGCTCCGGCGGGAGGTCGTAGTCCAGGTCGGTCGCGTCCACCGGACGTAGTACAGTAGTGCGGCCTCCATGGACGAAGCCGCTCTCGAAAGAGTCAAGCAGCGAATCGCCGACGCGGCCGCGGGACGGCCCGAGCCGGCCGTGCTGGAGGCGGCTCTCGAGCGCTCCCGCGAGCAGATCGCCTCGCTCGCCGAGGCCGCCGCGGAGCTCGAAGCCTCGATGCCGGAACGCATCGCGTCGTCGGTGCGGGACGGGCTGCGCTCGGAGGTGCTCCCCGTCGCGCGGCAGGTTGCGGAGATCCGGGGGCTGATGAACCAGGTGATCCGGCGGCTCGAGCGGCTCGAGGGCGAGCTGCTCGCCGAGCGCCACGCGCGGGTCGACGATCTCGCGCTCCTCGTCGACCTCGTCAGCTCCGGCTGGAAGGGCGTCGACGCGCGACTCGAGCGGCTCGAGCGGAGCCACGCCGAGGACGCCATGCGCATCATCGCCGCCGTCGAGGACCTGCCGGCGCCGGGCCCCGAAGGCAAGTCGGTCGGCGAGTACGCCGCCGCCTAGGCGCGGCGAGCGAGCTCCGACACCGACCGCGCGGGGAGCACCAGCCGGAAGCGGCTCCCGCGGCCCGGCTCGGAGGTGAGCTCGACGCGGCCGCCGAGCGCGAGCGCGAGCTCCCGTGCGATCGGGAGCCCGAGCCCCGTCCCGTCGACGTCCTGCGAGATGAAGGGCTCGAAGATCCGCTCGCGGTCTTGGGCCGCGATCCCCGGGCCGGAGTCGACGACGTCGACGCGCACCGCTCCGTTCGACGCCGCGAGCTGGAGATCGACGCGCCCACCGTCCGGCGTCCAGCGGAACGCGTTCGAGAGCAGGTTGGAGATGACCTGCAGCACGCGGTCCCCGTCCGACACGATGACGGGCGCGTCGCCTTCGGCCTCGACGCGGTAGTCGATCTCCCTGCGCCTCGCCTCCTCGGCGAAGGCGCCGTGTACGTGGTCGAGCACGCGGCCGAGGTCGACCTCCTCGTGCCGGACGGTGAACCGGTGCGCCTGGAGCTTCGCGAGGTCGAGCACGTCGCCCACGAGGCGCTCCAGGCGGTCGGTCTCGGCGGCAACGATGTCGAGCGAGCTCTGAACCTGATCGGGCTCGGTCACGATGCCTTCCCGCAGGGCCTCCACGTGCCCGCGGATCGCCGTCAGCGGTGTCCGGAGCTCGTGCGAGACCGACATCAGGAAGGTGCGCTTGAGCTGCTCGGCCTCGGCGAGCTTCGAGACCATGCGCTGGAAGCGCTCGGTCAGCAGTGAGATCTCGTCGCCGCCCTTCGCCTCGGGGATCACGACGTCGTAGCGCCCCGCGGCGACGTCCTGCGTCGCGCGCGTGAGCGCGAGCACGGGCTCGGTGAGCCGGCGCGAGAGCCACCAGAAGAGCGCTGCCCCGAGCAAGATCCCGACGGCCAGCGCGAACGCGAGCCGCTCGAGCAGCGTGACCCACTGCTCGCGGAGCTCGGTGACCGGCTTCGCCACGACGAGCCAGCCGAAGGGCTCGGTCCCGCGCTGGAGCTGCACCGGCTGCGCCGCAGCCAGCAGCACGCGGCTCTCGCCGGGAGGCGTGAACTCGAAGGTCACGACCCGCTCGGGGTCGAGCCGGGCGCCGCCGAGCGCGTCCCTCGTCAGCCTCGTCAGGCCGAAGCGCTGGCCCGGGAAGAGCGATGCGCCGACGTAGTAGAGCTCGTCGCCGGTCGCGAGCTCGAGGTTCTTGGCCGCGAACTCGGGAGCACGTGCCCCTTCGTCGCTCGACCGCAGAGCGGACTCGGCGTAGAGGTCAGCGAGCCCGGCGGCCTCGCGCTTCAGCTCGGACACCGACTCGGAACGGGTCACATCCTGGAAGAGACGGACGGCGAACGCGATCGACACGAGGCCGAAGACGAGCACGACCAAGAGGAAGAGCGCTGTGAGACGGAACCGGAGAGTCCCGAGCATCGGGCGCTTCCAGTATCCCTTACTCCGCAAGACCGAAGTCCGCGAGCGCGGACCTCGGTCGCGGGAGACCCCTGAAGGCGTCCGCTTCGCGGCCGCAATGCTCGTTCTTCCTCATCTTCCGTGTCTCAGGCGGCGGAGGCGGGCGTGCGGTCGGAGGCGACCTTGTAGCCGACGCCCCACACCGTCACGATCGGCGACGCATCGCCGAGCTTGCGCCTGATCTGGCGCACGTGTACGTCCACCGTGCGCGTGTCGCCCGCGAACGTGTAACCCCACACGCGCTCGAGCAGCTGGTCGCGCGTGAGGACGATCCCGCGGTGGTCGAGCAGCTCCCAGAGGAGGTC
>DASSCD010000187.1:0-8943 GCA_035698005.1 Gaiellaceae bacterium
GTCGGGATCTTCCTCCCTATGGCCCCCGAGGCGGCGATCGCAGCGCACGCGTGTGCGCACCTCGGCGCGGTGCAGGTCCCGATCTTCTCCGGCTTCGCCGCACCGGCGATCGCGTCGCGCCTCGCGGACGCCGGGGCGAAGGCGCTGGTCACGGCGGACGGCTCGCTCCGGCGCGGGGCGATCCAGCCGATGAAGGAGATCGCGGACGACGCGCTCGTCGCGGCGCCGTCGGTCGAGCACGTCGTCGTCTGGCAGCGGCTCGGGCTCGACGCGCCGATGACGCCCGGGCGGGACCACGGCTGGGACGAACTCGTCGCCGACGCGCCGGGGGCCCTCCCACCCCTCGAGGTCGAGAGCGAGGCGCCGTATCTCCTCGCCTACACGTCGGGGACGACCGGTCGCCCGAAGGGAGCGCTCCACGTGCAGGGCGGATTCCTCGTCTCCATCGCCCGCGAGGCCGCGTATCAGGCGGACGTGCGCGCGGGGGACCGCGTGCTCTTCGCGACCGACATGGGCTGGATCATGGGGCCCTGGACCGTCGTCGGTGCAGGCGCGCTCGGGGCGGCGATCGTCTTCATGGAGGGGGCGCCCGACTGGCCGGCGGACCGGATCTGGAGCCTCGTCGAGTCGGAGCGGGTGACGATGCTCGGCGTCTCCCCGACGCTGATCCGCGCGCTCATCGCGAAGGGCGAGCCGACGGCGGACCTGAGCTCGCTGCGCGCGGTGACGACGACCGGTGAGCCGTGGAACCGGGGGCCGTACGACTGGCTCGACGAGCACGTCTGCGGCGGCGGCCGCATCCCGATCGTGAACATCTCGGGCGGTACCGAGGTCGGCGCCTGCTTCCTGTCGGTGACGCCGATGGCGCCGACGAAGCCCTGTTCGCTCGGGTTCCCCGCGCTCGGCCTGGACATGGACGTGCTCGACGAGTCCGGTGCGCCCGTTCGCGGCGAGGTCGGCGAGCTCGTGTGCCGGAACGCCTGGCCGGGGATGACGCGTGGGATCTGGGGCGATCCGGAGCGCTACCTGGACACGTACTGGCGGCGCTTCCCGGGCGTGTGGACGCACGGGGACTGGGCCTCGGTCGACGACGACGGGTACTGGTTCCTGCACGGCCGGTCCGACGACACGCTCAACGTCGCCGGCAAGCGGATCGGTCCGGCCGAGCTCGAGTCGGCAGCCGTGAACCATCCAGCGGTCGCCGAAGCGGCGGCGATCGGCGTCCCGCACGAGGTGAAGGGGGAGGTGCCGTGGCTCTTCTGCGTCCTTCGTCCCGGCGCCGAGGCGAGCACCGAGGAGGTGTCCCGCGCGGTCACGGACGAGCTCGGGAAGTCGTTCAGGCCTGAGCGGATACTGTTCGTCTCCGCTTTGCCGAGGACACGCAGCGCGAAGATCGTGCGTCGGGCGGTTCGGGCACGTGCGCTCGGCCAGGACCCCGGGGACCTGTCGACGCTCGAGAACCCCGAGTCGCTCGATGAGATCGCGGATGCCGTCTGACCAGCTCGAAGGTGTCGCGCTCGTCACCGGAGGCGGGCGCGGGATCGGCGCCTCGATCGCCCGCGAGCTCACGGAGGCGGGGATGCGGGTCGCCGTCACGGGACGGACGCGCGAGCAGGTCGAGGCGGTCGCGTCCGAGATCGGCGGGCTCGCGCTCGTCGGGGACGTCTCCCGGCGCTCCGACGTCGAGGAGTGGGTGCGCGGCTCCGAGGCGGAGCTCGGGCCGATCGACCTCCTCGTCGCGAACGCCGGGCTGTCAGTACGTGAGACCGCGGCGTGGGAGCTGGAGCCGGAGGACTGGTGGCACGTCCTCGAGGTGAACGTGCTCGGTGCGTACCTCTCCTGTCGCGCGGTGATCCCGGGGATGCTGGAGCGAAAGCGCGGGAGGATCGTCCTCACCGGCTCGGGCGCCGCGTATCTGCCGGGGTCGAGGAACACGGCCTACTCGGCCAGCAAGGCCGCCCTCTGCCGCTTCGGGGAGACGCTCGCGCTGCAGCTCGCCGAGCACGGGATCCCGGTGTTCTTCTTCAGCCCCGGGCTCGTCCGGACGGAGCTGACCGGCGACTCGTTCGGCGACGACGCTCCCTGGACGCCGCCGGAGCTCGCGCCGCAGCTCGTCCGCGTACTCGCGTCGGGCCGGGCCGACGCGCTCGCCGGCCGGTACCTCCACGCCGAGCACGACGACGTCGAGGACCTGATCCGCCGCGCGGACGAGATCGCCGAGAACGACCTGAACGCGATCCGCCTCCGGCGCTGAGTGCTCCCGGCGGGCGACGGCCGCTTAACAGGCTCCCAACCGCGCAGCCCGGTCCCTCTTCCCTACTCTGGCGCCAGTGCCCTTCTACATCTGCCCCAACTGCAAGCGCCGCTCGGTCGACACCGACGGCTACGAAGGGTTCTCCTCGCAGGCGGTGCAGTGCCGCAACTGCGGGTTCGGCTTCCTCTACGAGCTCCTCGAGGACTACTACCCCGCGCCTGCGACCGGGTTCGTCGTCTGCGACCGCGAGTCGCGCGTCCTCGCGGCCGGACGCGGCGTCTTCGAGCTCACGGGCTTCCGCGACGGCGACCTGCTCGGGAACGACGTCGTCTCGGCGCTCTCGATCTCCGACCCGTCGCCCATCGAGGTCGTCCGGGAGTGGGGCGTGCGGAAGCTCGGGCAGCAGCTGGCGATCCGGACGAAGGCCGGCGTGGACAAGGACGTGACCGTCGACTTCTTCCCCGCCTACGACGAGGACGGCGGCATGCTCCTCGCGCTCACGCCGCGCTGAGGCGCGGCTCGATCCAGACCTGGCGCGCGGCCGCCAGGAGCTCGCCGTCCGCAGCGAAGAGGGCCGTTCCCGCGAAGAGCTTGCGACCCGCCTCACCGACCGGCCACGCGACGGCGACGCACCGCTCGCCCACCTCCGGGACGCGGTCGACGCGGGCCGTCATGCGGCCGAGGACGATCTCGCCCCTGCCCGCCACGCCGACCGCGTAGGCGCCCGGGCAGTCGATCGCCGCCCACACGACCGCCCGCGACGGCTCGTGCGCCGTCCACGGAGAGGCCACGAGCGGCGCGCGGCCGACGACCGCGCCCGCGTGGACGGCCAGCCCATCGCCGTCCTCGCGCGTCCCGCACACGAAACACTCGCGGAATGCCGGGCTCCCGATCGCGACGAACCGCGTCGTCGCGTGCTCCGCCTCGGCAAGCGTCACCGGTGCGGGGACCTCGACCTCGAGCGGCGCCGCGCGTGCCTCGGCGACGACCGCGTCGCCGTCGAGCAGCACCGCCGAGCCGTCGTCGGCGCGGACCTGCAGCGGACGTCCGAGCGGAGGCGGCAGCCGCAGGGTGACCTCGACCTCGTCGGCGTCCACGAAGGCCGCGAGACTGCCGCACGCGAAGCCCCCGTTGGCCGAGGTGAGAGGGCCGCGGAACCGCCGGTCGAACGTGATCTCCATCGTCCCGAGCCTACTCGTTAGACTCGGTTTGTGCCTGTGAGGCGAAAACCCTGAGGCTCGCGCTCGCCCAGCTGAACGCCGTCGTCGGGGACCTCGACGGCAACCGCGAGAAAATCCTCTCCTTCCTCGCCGACGCGCGCGCCGCCGAGGCCGATCTCGTCGTCTTCCCGGAGCTCGCGGTGACGGGCTACCCGCCCGAGGACCTCCTCCTGCGGCCGGGCTTCGTACGGGCCGCACGCGCCGCGCTCGACGAGATCGCCCGCGCGACGGAAGGCCTCGTCGCACTCGTCGGCACGCCCTGGTTCGAGCGCGACCTCGCGAACGCCTGCGCCGTGTGCGCGGACGGCGAGATCCGCGCGGTGTACCGGAAGCACTTCCTCCCCAACTACGGCGTGTTCGACGAGCACCGCTACTTCGCCGAGGGCCGCGACCTCGTGCTGCTCCGCTTCGGGGACATGCACGTCGGCCCGACGATCTGCGAGGACGTGTGGCAGCCAGGCCCGCCCGCAACCGACCTCGCGCTCGCCGGCGCGCAGCTCCTGGTGAACCTCTCCGCATCTCCCTTCCACGTAGGCAAGGCGGAGGACCGCGAGGACATGCTCGTCACCCGGGCGCGTGACTCGAGTGCCTTCCTCGCGTTCTGCAACCTCGTCGGCGGGCAGGACGAGCTCGTCTTCGACGGCCACTCGGTCGTCCTCGACGACGCCGGCGAAGTCGTCGCCCGCGCACCCGGCTTCGCGGAGCACCTCCTCGTCTGCGACGTCGAGCCCGAGCTCTCGATGGGCAGGAGGCTGAGCGACGCGCGCAGGCGCGAGCTCGACCGCTCCCGCGAGACGGTCCCGTCGGTCGAGGTCGTCGAGCTCTCCTCGCTCTCCGGGCGCGAGGCGACGGTGCCCGCCGCGCCGGCGCCGTTCGAGCCCGAGCTCGAGCAGATGCGCCTCGCGCTCACGCTCGGCCTCCGCGACTACGTCTCGAAGAACGGGTTCGGCGACGTCGTGGTCGGCGTCTCGGGCGGGATCGACTCGTCCGTCACGGCGGCGCTCTGCGTCGACGCCCTCGGGGCGGAGCGCGTCCACTGCGTCTCGATGCCGTCGCGCTACAGCTCGGAGGAGACGAGGACCGACGCGCGCCGGCTCGCCGAGGGCCTCGGCTGTGCATTCCTGGAGATCCCGATCGAGGCCGTCGTCGCGGCCTTCCACGAGTCGCTCGCGGGCCCGACCGGCGGGGTCGAGGGCCTGGCCGCCGAGAACCTGCAGGCGCGCATCCGGGGCGTCTTCCTGATGGCGCTCTCGAACACGCACGGCTGGCTCGTCGTCTCGACGGGGAACAAGTCCGAGCTCGCGGTCGGCTACTCGACGCTGTACGGCGACATGGTCGGCGGGTTCTCGGTGCTGAAGGACGTGTTCAAGACCGACGTCTTCCGACTCGCGCGCCACCTGAACGAGCGGACGGGGCGCGAGCTGGTCCCCGTCACGACGATCAAGCGCGCGCCGAGCGCGGAGCTCCGGCCGGACCAGCGCGACGAGGACTCGCTGCCGCCGTACGAGGCGCTCGACCCCGTGCTCGAGGCCTACGTCGAGCTCGACCGCTCCCGGGAGGAGCTGCTCGAGGAGTTCGACGCCGACGTCGTCGAGCGCGTACTCCGACTCGTCGACCGTGCGGAGTACAAGCGCCGCCAGGCGCCGCCAGGAGTGAAGCTGCGCCCGAAGGCGTTCGGCCGAGACCGCCGCACGCCGATCACGAACCGCTGGCCCGGTTGAGCTTGACTGGCGTTTCCGTAAGTAGTAACTTACGGTAAGTGTCAACTAACGGACACCCACTCGATGCGCTGGGCGATCCGACCCGGCGGCGGGTCTTCGAGCTCCTCCGCCGCGGGCCGCGCTCGGTCGGCGATCTCGCCGCGGAACTGCCCGTGAGCAGGCCGGCCGTCTCGCAGCACCTGCGGGTCCTCGAGGACGCCGGTCTCGCCCGACACACGCGGCACGGTACCCGGCACCTGTACGAGCTCGACGCGGCCGGGGTCGGAGCGCTCCGCGAGTGGGTCGACGGGTTCTGGGACGAGGCCCTCGCCCGCTTCAAGGCGGCGGCCGAGAGCAAAGGAGGTACGGGATGAGCGAGTCTCTCGTCATCGAGGTCGTGCGCAAGGTGGTCACGGTCGAGTGCTCGGTCGAGGAGGCGTTCCGTGTCTTCACGGAGGACGCGCTGAGCTGGTGGCCGGTCGCGACGCACTCGATCCACGGGACCGTCCGCGAGATCGTGTTCGAGCCCGGCGAGGGCGGCGAGGTGTACGAGGTCTCGACCGCCGGCGAGAAGGGCCACTGGGCCACGGTGTCCGGGTGGGACCCGCCGGCGAGGCTCGTCCTCGCCTGGAACATCCTCGAGCGGCCCGGCGAGCAGACGGAGGTCGAGGTCCGCTTCATCCCGGAGGGAGAGGGGACCCGCGTCGAGCTGGAGCATCGCGGTTGGGAGGCGCTGGTCGAGGGCGCCGGGAAGCGCGCGGACTACGACACCGGCTGGGACCACGTCCTCGGGAAGTACGTCGACCGGATCTAGACTCCGACGTCGACGGGCTCCGGGGGCGGCCCGTGCAGGAGGAGCTCGCGGACGAGGAGTGGGAGGCGGCGCGGCGCGAACACCGTCGTCGCCGCCTCCAGCTCGCCGATCGTCCACCAACGCACGGCGGTCATGCCCTCGCTCCTCAGCTCCTCCCAGGTCAGCCGCGGGGACGGCTCGAACGCGGGCGTGCGCACGAGGTAGTAGCGCTCGGTCTGCCCGTCCCAGCGGCCGCCTCCGAGCGGGACGCGATGCGTCCTCGTCCAGACGAGCGGGCCGAGCTCGAAGCCCTCGAGGCCGGCCTCCTCGAGCAGCTCGCGCCGCAGGGCGTCGACATCTGTCTCGCCTTCCTCGATGCCCCCGCCGGGCGTCGCCCAGACGATGCGGTCGCCGAAGTCGAAGCGGACGAGCAGGACCCGCTCGACTTCGTCGACCACGATCGCACGGGTCGCGAGCCGAAGGCGCGGGGCGGTCACTCGAGGTCGACCAGCGCGCGGAGCGCCCGGAACCAGCGCAGTCGCTCGTCCCATGGCACCGCCGCGTTCGCGGGAGAGGTGGACGGAAGGACGAAGATCGCCGAGTCGCCCAGCTTGCGCTCCTGAAGGCCGAGCTCCGAGCGCCCGCCGAAGACGCCGTTGTAGGCGGCCTTCCCGACGAAGGCGATCACCTGCGGGCGAAGCGTCTCGGCGATCCGCTCGAGCCGTTCGGCCGCGCCGGCGAAGTCGGCCTTGCGCAGGTCGCCGGCGCCGGGCGTCGTCCGGCGGGCCGCGTTCGTGAGCCCGATCCCGTACGCAGCCAGCTCGGGCGCCTCCTGGGGTGCGAGCAGGCGCGAGGTGAAGCCGGCCGCGTGCAGGAGCCGCCAGAAGTCGTTGCGCGGGTGGGCGAACGGCGCGCCCGCGGCCGCGCTCGCACGGCCGGGGTTGATCCCGCACAGGACGAGCCGCGCGCCCGGCTCGAGGACGTCGGGCACTGCGCTCGGCGGCGAGCTCACACCGGGACCATGCCTGAGACGGCTACGCGGCTTCTGCTTCGCGCGCGTCGAGCCGCAGCTCGAGGAGGCGGCGCAGGCGCTCGCCCCGCTCGGACGGATCGTCGCGGGGATCGGGCTCGCGGCGGAGCACCTTCACCGTGTCCTCGGCCCACCGCCAGCCGTAGCAGCGCTCGTAGCAGTCCGCCTCGCTGAGCGTACGGAGCCGCTCCACGCCCGCACCCTAGGTCACCTCCCGGACGGTACTAGTCTCCCTCCCCATGGCGACGACCGCGAAGACGTTCGAGTTCGACGTCTCGGTGGAGACGGACCGCACCGCCCGCAGCTCGCTCGGCGGCGGCGCGCTCCCGCTCGAGCCGGAGTGGTGGGCCGAGCACCTGCTGCTCACGGCGCTCGTCCGCTGCACGCTCGCGAGCCTCGACCATCACGCTCGGCGCGCCGAGCTCGCCGTGTCTGCGTCGGGGAGCGCACACGGTCTCGTCACGAGGCGCGACGAAGACGGGCTGTACGCGCTCGTCGACGTCGACGTACGGCTCGACGTCGACCTCGCCCCGGCTCCCGAGCGCGAGGCGCTACGGGAGCTGCTCGCCCGCGTCGAGCGGGGGTGCTTCGTCGGAAACTCCCTGACCGCGCCGCCGCGCTACCACTGGTCCGTCAACCGCGAGGAGGCATCCCGATGAGCACCACGGCCCTCGACGTGGCAGCCGTGCGCGCGCGCTTCTCGGCGCTCGGGCGCTCGCTCGCGTTCTTCGACGGCCCCGGCGGCACCCAGTGCCCGGACGAGGTGATCGACGCGGTCGCGACGTACCTACGCGAGTCGAACGCGAACATCGGAGCGCCGTACGAGAACTCGCAGCGGACGACCGGGCTCGTCGAACTCGCGCACGAACGGGCCGGCACGTTCCTCGGGTGCTCGCCGGCGGAGGTCGCGTTCGGCCCGAGCATGACGGCGCTCAACTTCCTCCTCACCAGAGCGCTCGCAAGGACGCTCAGGGCCGGGGACGAGATCGTCGTCACCATGCTCGACCACGACGCGAATGTCGCCCCGTGGCTCGAGCTCGCTCGCGACCTGGACCTCGCGGTACGCGTCGCCGGCGTGACGGACGACCTCGAGCTCGACTACGACGACCTCGCCGCCCGGCTCTCGGAGCGCACTCGCGTGGTCGCGTTCCCGGTGGCGGCGAACTCGGTCGGCACGGCGCCCGACGTCGCGCGGGTCGTCGCGCTCGCCCACGAGGCCGGCGCCCTTGCGTGGGCGGACGCCGTCCACTACGCGCCACACGGCCCTATCGACGTCGCCGCGTGGGACGTCGACGTGCTCGTCTGCTCTCCGTACAAGTTCTTCGGGCCCCACCTCGGTCTCGCGTTCGGCAAGCGCGAGCTGCTCGAGTCGTGGCGCCCGTACAAGGTGCGGCCCTCGGCGAACGAGCCGGTCGGGCGGCGGTTCGAGCTCGGCACCGCGCAGCACGAGCTCCTCGCGGGGTTCGTCGCCGCCGTCGATTACCTCCGCTCGCTGGGGTGGGACGCGATCGTGGGCCACGAGCGCGCGCTCGGGGGGCGCTTCCTGGACGGGCTTCCAGACGGCGTCGAGCTGTACGGCCTGCGGACGATGGAGGGGCGCGTGCCGACCTTCTGCTTCAACCTCCCGGGGCGGGCGCCCGCGGACGTCGCGACGCTGCTCGCCGAGCGCGACCTGGCGGTCTGGCACGGCGACTACTACGCGGTCGAGACGATGAAGCACCTCGGCCTCGAGGCCGGCGCGGTGCGCGCGGGGATCGTCCACTACAACACCGAGGACGAGGTCGACCGGCTCCTGGCAGCGCTCGCCGACCTGGCGTGACGTGGCGGCGAAGGACTACTCGGGCACGCCGCTCTCGCAGAAGCTCGGCGCAAAGCCGGGCGCCGGTGTCGTCGTCTACTTCACGACGAGCCGCGACGACCTCGAGCGACGGTTCGAGGCGCTGAAA
>DASSCD010000188.1:0-3434 GCA_035698005.1 Gaiellaceae bacterium
CGGCTCGGCGAGCGGCTCGGCTCCGAACGACGCGCGCACGCGCTCCTCGGGCGGCGTGCGGTACAGCGTCGTCCGCTGCCTCGGGACGCGCCCGGCCGAGCGGATCAGCGCCTCCATCTGCTCCGGCGCGAGCTCCTGCCCGAACGACGCGCCCGCGGAGCGGGAGATCGACTCGTTCATCAGCGTCCCGCCGAGGTCGTTGACGCCGGCGCGCAGGGCCTCGCGCGTCCCGTCAGGCCCCAGCTTCACCCACGAGGCCTGGACGTTCGGGATGTCCGGATGCAGGGCCAGTCGGGCGACGGCGTGCACGAGGAGCACCTCGCGGAACGTCGGCCCGCGCCGGGCGCGCCCCTGCAGGAACATCGGCGCCTCCATCGGCACGAACGGCAGCGGCACGAACTCGGTGAAGCCACCCGAGCGTCGCTGCTGGTCGCGTGCGCGAAGCAGGTGCCGCGCCCAGCTTCGGGGCGTGTCGGCGTGCCCGAACATCAGCGTCACGTTCGAGCGCAGGCCGACGCGGTGCGCGGCGTCGTGCACCTCGAGCCACTGCGCGGTCGTCACCTTGTCCGGGCAGATGACGCGGCGCACCTCGTCGTCGAGCACCTCCGCCGCCGTGCCCGGCAGCGAGCCGAGACCGAGGTCGCGCAGCCGCGCGAGATACTCGTCGAGCCGGAGGCCGAGGGTCGCCGCCCCCTGCCACACCTCGAGCGCGGAGAACGCATGCACGTGGATGCCAGGGACCGCGGCCTTGATCGAACGCACGACCTCGGCGTAGTAGTCGCCGGTGAAGGCGGGATGGATGCCGCCCTGCAGGCAGATCTCGGTGGCGCCGCGCTCCCACGCCTCCCGCGCGCGGCGCACGATTTCCTCGAGCGGGACCAGGTACGGTGCCCCACGCAGGTCCTGCGCGAGCTTGCCCTTCGAGAACGCGCAGAAGCCACAGCGGAAGTAGCAGACGTTCGTGTACTGGACGTTCCGGGTGACGACGTAGGTGACGTCGTCGCCGCACATCTCACGGCGCAGCCGGTCGGCCGCGCCGAAGACCCGCTGCGACTCGTGACCGCGCGCGGAGAGGAGGCGTGCGAGCTCGTCCTCCCCCAGCTCCTCCCCCGCGAGGTCGAGCGGCGCCGCGTCGCGGCGGACGACGAGGGGGAGGGCGTCGCCCTCGCCCGGCGCCCAAGCGTCGTCGCGCGCGAGCCCGGACGCGTCGGCGGCGCGACGCACGAAGGGCGCGACCGCGGGGTCGACCCAGCGGTCGAGCTCGGCGACGTGCTCGGGATAGAGCGGAAGCCGGGCCGCGAGCTCGAGGCCGCGGCTCCTGGTCGCCTCCGCGAGCCGCTCCACGTCGGGCCACGGCGCCTCCGGGTTCACGTGGTCGATCGTCACCGGCGAGACGCCGCCCCAGTCGTCGATGCCGGCGTCGAGCAGGCGCGGGAAGTCGTCGAAGGCGAGGTTCGGCGGCGCCTGCACGTGCCACTCCGGCCCGAGCAGGACTCGCGCGACTGCGATCGTCCACAGGTGGTCGTCGAGCGAGGGCTCGGGGTGCGAGGCCATGCGCGTGCCCGGCTTCGCACGGAAGTTCTGGACGATGACCTCCTGCAGGTGGCCGTGCTCCTCGCCGAGCGTCTTCAGCGCGAGCAGCGCCTCGATCCGCTCCGCCCGTGTCTCCCCGATCCCGATCAGGATCCCGCTCGTGAACGGGATCGAGAGCTCCCCGGCGTGGCGGATCGTCTCGAGGCGGCGGGCCGGCACCTTGTCGGGGGAGGCCCAGTGCGGGCCGCCTCGCTCACCGAGCCGCACCGCGGTCGTCTCCAGCATGATCCCCATCGACGCACTCACGGGACGCAGCGCCGCGAGCTCCTCGCGCGACATGACGCCCGGGTTCAGGTGCGGCAGCAGGCCCGTCTCATCGAGGACGAGGCGGGCGCAGCGCTCGAGGTACTCGAGCGTCGTCCCGCATCCGAGCTCGGCGAGCTCGTCGCGTGCGACGCGGTAACGGAGCTCGGGCCGGTCGCCGAGCGTGAAGAGGGCCTCGCGGCAGCCCGCGGCGACCCCCGCGCGGGCGATCGCGAGAACCTCGTCCTCTGTCAGGTAGGCGCGCTCCCCGCGCCGTGGCGAACGGGCGAAGGTGCAGTAGCCGCAGACGTCGCGGCAGAGCGTCGTCAGCGGGACGAAGACCTTCGGCGAGTATGTGACGAGCGGCCCCGGGCGCAGCCGCCGGGCCTCCGCGAGGAGCTCGTCGAGGGGCACGGCGAGGAGGTCCCGCACGCGTCCGAGCATACGCGTGTCGACCTTCGCTGCTCTCATTCGTCTCTCGAGGGAAGCGACGAAGGAGACGAGATGAGGTTCCTGTTCCTGATTCACGGCGACGAGGAAGCAGACGCGGCAATGACGCCGGAGGAACGTCGTGCGATTGTCGGCCAGCACATCGCGTACTCGTCGATGCTGCGCGAGCGCGGCGCGTACGTGCTCGGCGAGGCGCTCGCCGGAACCGACACCGCCGCGGTCGTCCGGCCGGGCGGGCTCGTCACCGACGGCCCGTTCGCGGAGACGAAGGAGGCGGTCGGCGGCTTCTACGTCGTCGAGTGTGCGAGCCGGGACGAGGCGATCGAGCTCGCGGGCCGCGTGCCCGACAGCCCGGGCGCCGCGGTCGAGGTCCTGTCGATCGCAGAGCTCTAGAGCGGCTGCTCGGCCTTCGCCCTGCGCCGCCGGCCGAGCAGCTGCCCGGCCTTGCGGAAGAGGCCGCCGACGCCGTTCGGGATCGCGAACATGAGGAGGATGAGGACGACCCCGTAGACGATGGCCGGGCCGCCCGGCTTCTGGGTCTCCTCGATGACCCGGTCCGGCAGCAGGGAGCCGAGGTCCGTCCCCTGGGCCCAGAACGGGATGAAGTAGACGAAGATCGCGCCGAAGACGAGCCCGGAGAGCCCGCCGAGGCCGCCGACCACGATCCCGATGAGGAGGAAGATCGAGAGCGCGACCGGGAAGGCGTCGGGGTTGACGAACGTGTTCGCGATCGCGAACAGCCCGCCCGCCACCCCCGCGTAGGCGGCGCTGATCCCGAACGCCAGCGTCTTGTAGCGGGCGAGGCTCACGCCAGAGGAGACCGCGGCCGTCTCGCTGTCTCGCACCGCGCGGAACGCGCGCCCGGTGCGCCCGCGGAGAATGAGCCACGCGCCGGCGAATGCGACGAGCGCAATCGTCCAGCAGAGGTAGTAGAGCCAGTCGTTGTAGGTCAGCTCGCGCCCGAGGATCTCGACCGGCGTCGTCCCACCGGTGATCTCGGGCAAGCCGAAGAGGTTGATGCCCGAGCCCCCGCCCGTGAACTCCTCGAAGCGGCGCACCGTCGACGGCAAGGCGACCGCGACCGCGAACGTCGCGAGCGCGAGGTAGAGGCCTGACAGCCGAAGGGCCGGGAGGCCGAAGGCGAGGCC
>DASSCD010000189.1:0-7095 GCA_035698005.1 Gaiellaceae bacterium
GCTCGCGATCACCATGCCCGTGTCGACGCCCTCGTCGACGTAGTGCACCGTCGCTGCGGCCTCCGGCGCCCCGGCGGCGAGCACGTCCTCGAGTGGGTGCGCGCCCGGGAAGGCGGGGAGCGGCGCCGGGTGGACGTTCACGACGCGGCCCGGGAAGCGGCCCAGGAAGCCTGGGGTCAGCAGCTGCATGTAGCCGGCGCAGACGACGAGCTGGACCTCCTGACTGACCAGCCAGTCAGCCATGGCAACGTCGCGCGCCGCGCGGTCGGAGAAGTCCTCGAGCTCGAAGGTCCCGGTCGGGACACCGGCTCGCTCCGCCCGCGCGAGCCCAGGAGCGTGCGGCCGGTTCGACGCCACCGCGACCACCGGGAGGCCTGCATCGAGGAGCGCTTGCAGATTCGACCCCTCCCCGCTCACCAGGACGCCGATCACGCGCGCACGA
This sequence comes from Gaiellaceae bacterium, assembly GCA_035698005.1. Taxonomy (GTDB): domain Bacteria; phylum Actinomycetota; class Thermoleophilia; order Gaiellales; family Gaiellaceae; genus GMQP-bins7. The sequence goes on from DASSCD010000189.1 coordinate 443, forward strand.
TCCGCCCGATCACGTGCCCGTCCTCGCCGTCGGCCACGACCGCGAGATAGCCGATGCCGAGGTTGAAGACCTTCCTGAGCTCGTCCTCGTCGACGTGGCGCGCGAGCCAGTGGAACACGCGCGGACGCTCCCATGCGCCCCAGTCGATGTCCGCGACGAGGCCCTCCGGGAGCACGCGGCAGAGGTTGCCGAGGATCCCGCCTCCCGTGACGTGAGCGAATCCGTGCGCCCGGCCGCGCAGCGGCCGCACGTCGTCGAGGTACAAGCGCGTCGGCGCGAGCAGGTCGTCCCCGCGGTAGTCCTCGACCTCGAGCACCCGACGGACGAGCGTGAAGCCGTTCGCATGCACGCCCGTGGAGGCGAAGCCCACCACGACGTCTCCCTCCTCGATGATCGAACCGTCGATCACCGAATCCTCGGCGACGACCCCCACGCACGTCCCCGCGAAGTCGAGCTCGCTGTCGCGGTAGATGCCGGGGAGCTCGGCGGTCTCGCCGCCGACGAGCGCGACACCGGCCGCGCGACAGACCTCGGCCGCGCCCTCGACCAGCTCGGCGACCTGCTCGAGCTCGATCCGGTTCGCGGCCACGTAGTCGAGGAGCAGGAGCGGGTCCGCGCCCGTCGTGAGCACGTCGTTGATGCAGTGGGCGGCGAGATCGGCTCCGCAGGCCCGCAGGGCGTCGCGCTCGCGCGCGAGGACGAGCTTCGTGCCGACCGAGTCGGTCGACGCGGCCAGCAGCCTGCCGTCCCCGAGCGGATGCAGCCCCGCGAATGCGCCGAAGCCGGTCGCGCCCGTGGACTCGACCGCTGCGCGCAGCCGCTCCACGACGGCGTCCGCCTTCGCGATCGAGACGCCCGCCGCCGCGTACGTCTGCTTCCCGGCCCCCACGCAGCGAGTCTACGTCGCCTCCGGGGTCCGTCCGACCGCTGGTCGAACCTGGTGGAGGCACGACCCGATTCCTCCCCCGCCCCCAGCGAAGCCCGCCTCCCCGGAGGCGGGCTTCGTCGCTCGACGGAGGCCGGGTACGGTGAGCGGTCGTGGACGAGCCGTCCCTCCTGACGAGCTGGACGTTCGCGCCGCTCCAGCTCGCGCCCATCGCGCTCGTTGCGATCGCATACGGGATGCGGGCACGAACGCTCGCCCGCCGCGGGCAGCCCGTCCCCGGCTGGCGGATCGCCCTCTTCGCGCTCGGGACCGCGCTCCTCGTCGTCGCGGTCGCGTCGCCGATCGCGGAGGTCGGCGAGGAGGAGCTCTTCTCGTTCCACATGGTCCAGCATCTCCTGCTCGGAGACCTCGCTCCGCTCTGCCTGCTCGCCGGCCTGACCGGCCCGCTGCTCCGCCCTGTGCTCGCGCTCCCCGGCGTGATGCGGCTGCGCGTGCTCGCGAACCCCTTCGTCGCGCTCCCGATCTGGGCCGCGAACCTTGCGCTCTGGCACGTCCCGACCCTCTACGAGAGCGCGGTCGAGTCGAGCGCGGTGCACGCGCTCGAGCACGCGGCCTTCTTCACCGCCGGGGTCGTCCTCTGGCTCCCGGTGCTCGAGACCCTCCCGGCACCCGAGTGGTTCGGGACGGGCGCGAAGCTCGCGTACATCGTCGGGGTCCGCCTCGTCGGCACGCTGATCGGCAATGTCTTCATCTGGGGCGGCGGGACGTTCTACGACGTGTACGAGACGGGCGACGACTACCTCGGCCTCTCGCCGAGCGCCGACCAGAGCCTGGCCGGCTCGATCATGATGCTCGAGGGGTCGCTCGTCACCATCGTCGCCATCGCCTGGCTCTTCCTGCGCATGGCCCAGGAGGGCGAGATCCGGCAGGACCTGATCGAGCGCGGGGTCGACGAGCGCACGGCCCGCAGGGCGGTCCGCTACCGCCGCTGGCAGGAGCTCGGCGGCGAGCAGTAGCTAGGCGACCTGCGCGTCCGAGCCTTCGAGCAGCCCGTTGACGCGCCGCCAGCCCCGGAGCCACACGGCGTCCTCGGTGTCCTTCCAGAGATCCCAGTAGACGCGGGACATGGCCTGCAGGAGCGAGGCGTTGTGACCCTCCTCCATCAGCTCCTCGCCGAGCTTCACCGCGGAGCGGAGGTCGCCCTCGTCCGCGTGCAGCGCGACCGCGCACGTGTACGCGGCCCGCGTCGGCCCGGCGCCGGCGTCGAGCGCCACCGCGGCGTCGATCGCATCGCGGGCGAGCTCGCGGCTCCCGTCCGCGCGCAGGCGGGCCGCGAGCGCCACGAGCGCCCAGGCCCGCGCCTCGCGCCCGGGCTCGACCGCGGCGCGGATCGCGAGCTCGATCGCCGTGCAGCCACGCTCCGCGCGCAGGCGCTCGCGAAGCCCGTCCAGGAGGATGTGCGCGATCGTCGGCCCGCCAGCCACGGCTTCACCATCGGCACGGCGTGCAGCGGGGTTAACTGGCCGAACGGGTGGTCCCGTCCGGAGCGGCCCGTCAGGCGGTCGCGCTCTCGAACCGCAGCTTCGCCGCGGCCCGCGGGACCCGCGTCGGGTACTCGCGCGTGAAGCAGGCGCGGCAGACCGAGTCCTCGGGAAGCTCGGTCGCGGCCTGCATGCCGTCGACGGACAGGTAGTGCAGCGAGGTCGCTCCGATGTGCTCGCGCATCTCCTCGACCGAGCGGTGGGCGGCCGCGAGCTCGGTCTCATCGGCCATGTCGATGCCGTAGAAGCACGGGGAGACGACGGGCGGCGAGGACACGCGGACGTGCACCTCGGTCGCACCCGCGTCGAAGAGCACCTGGACGAGCTGGCGGGTCGTGTTCCCGCGGACGATCGAGTCGTCGACGACCACGATCCGCCGGCCCTCGACCTCGGAGAGCGGGTTGAACTTCATGCGGATGCCCTGCTCGCGCATGCCTTGCTCGGGCTGGATGAACGTGCGCGCGACGTACCGGTTCTTCACGAGCGCCTCGTTGTAGGGGATCCCGGACCCGCGCGAGTACCCGATCGCTGCCGGAGTGCCGCCGTCGGCGACGCCGATCACGAGGTCGGCGTCGGCGGGAGCCTCCTCCGCGAGCCGCTCGCCCATACGCACCCGGGCGCCGTGCACCTCGACGCCCCCGACGCGCGAGTCCGGTCGAGCGAAGTACACGTGCTCGAAGATGCAGAGCGCGTTCGGGCCGGTGGGCACGGCCTGGGCCGAGTGCAGGCCCTGCTCGTCCACCCACACGACCTCGCCCGGCCGCACGTCGCGGACGATCTCGGCGCCGACGAGGTCGAGCGCGCACGTCTCGGACGCGACCACCCAGTCGTCGCCCATCCGGCCGAGGGAGAGCGGACGGAAGCCGCGAGGATCGCGGAACGCCAGCAGCGTGTCGTCGACGAGCGCGGTCACGGAGTAGGCGCCCTCGAGCCTCCGCATCGTGTTGGCCACCGCCTCGACGAGCGGCGCCGGGTCGCGCGCGATGAGCGCCGCGATGAGCTCGGTGTCGGACCCGGACGCCGGCCGGATCCCGTCCGCGACCAGCTCGGCGCGCAGCTCCTCGACGTTGACGAGGTTCCCGTTGTGCCCGAGCGCGATCGTCCTCGCGCTCCCGTGGTGGATGTGCGGCTGCGCGTTCGACCACTTGTTCGCGCCGGTCGTCGAGTAGCGCGTGTGGCCGATCGCGACCTCGCCCGGGAGCGCCTGCAGCTGCTGCTCGTCGAAGACGTGGGCGACGAGGCCCATCTCGCGGACGACGGTGAGCCGCCCGCCGTCGGAGACCGCGATCCCCGCAGACTCCTGGCCCCGGTGCTGGAGCGCGAACAGGCCGAAGTACGCGAGACGCGAGACGTCCCGCTCCTCGGAGCGGATACCGAAGACTCCACACATCAGATGCTCTCCCGGGCGTCCCGCAGGTGGGACACCTCGACACCGAACAGGGTAGCTCCCCCGGCCGTCCCCGCGCGCAGCAGCGGGACCGCGAGCTCGGAGGCGAGGCGCTCGAGGGTCGCCGCGGCGGTGGGCGCGCAGCTCAGCACGGCGCGCCCCCCGACCTCGCCGAAGAGCTCGAGGGGGTCGTCCGCCAGCTGGAGGTGCGCTCCGAGGCCGGACTGTACCGCCGCCTCGGCGAGGCACACGGCAAGCCCGCCCTCGGAGGCGTCGTGGACGAGGGAGCACTCGGATGCGGCGCGCCAGAGGAAGCCGACGAGACGCGCCTCCGCGTCGAGATCAAGCGGCGCCGGGCTTCCGCCGACCTCGCCGAACCGCGCCTGGTACTCCGAGCCTGCGAGCGAGAGCCGTGCGCCTCCGGCGACGAAGAGCGCGTCCCCGTCGCGCCAGCTCGCCGGCACGCGACGCACGTCCTCCACGAGACCCACCGCGCCGACAACCGGCGTCGGGTGGATCGCGCGCCCGTTCGTCTCGTTGTAGAGCGAGACGTTCCCCGACACGACCGGCACCTCGAGCGCGTCGCAGGCCGCGGCCATGCCGTCGATCGCCCGGCGGAGCTCCCAGCCGATCTCCGGCTTCTCGGGGTTCCCGAAGTTGAGGCAGTCGGTGATGCCGAGCGGCTCGCCGCCGGCGCAGGCGACGTTCCGCGCCGCCTCGAGCACCGCCAGCGCACCGCCGACGAAGGGGTCGAGCGCGGCGATCCGACCCTGGCCGTCGAGCGAGAGCGCGAGGCCGCGCAGCGACGGGCGCAGCCGGAGGACCGCGGCGTCGAGCCCGGGCCGCCTGATCGTCCGCGAGCCGACGAGCTGGTCGTAGCGCCGGTAGACGGGCTCCCGGCTCGCGAGCGCCGGCGAGCCGAGGAGCTGGAGCAGGGCCTCCGCGGTCGAGGGATGGCCGGCGATCTCGCGCGCGGGCGGGGCCGGGCGAGGCGCCTCGCCGACCTCGTAGCGCGGGCATTCGTCGGTGAGCAAGCGCGCGGGGATCTCGCCCACGATGTCGCCATCCCAGAACGCGCGCAGCTCGCCGGTCGACGTGACCTCGCCGATGACCGCGTGGTGGAGCTCCCAGCGGTCGAGCACCGCCTCGACCGCCTCCAGCATCTGGGGGCGCACGATCGCGACCATGCGCTCCTGGCTCTCGGAGATCATCACCTCCCACGGCTCCATGCCCTCCTCGCGCAGGGGCACACGGTCGAGCTGGACGTCGATGCCGAACTCGGCCGCCATCTCGGAGAGCGCGGACGCGATCCCCGCGGCGCCGCAGTCCTGGAGCGACTCGACGAGGCCCGAGGAGACGATCTCCACCGAGGCCTCGATCAGCTTCTTGCCCGTGAACGGGTCGCCGATCTGCACCGAGGGCCGCTTCTCGGAGGCGTCCTCGTCGAGCTCCTGGCTCGCGAGCACCGAGGCGCCGCCGATCCCGTCGCGCCCCGTCGTCGCCCCGTACAGGAGGATCGACTGACCGCTTCCCGTCGCCTTCGCCCGGGTCACGCGGTCGGACGGGAGCAGTCCGACGCACATCGCGTTCACGAGGCAGTTGTCCCGGTAGGCCTCGGCGAACACCGCCTCGCCACCGACCGTGGGCACCCCCACGCAGTTCCCGTAGTGGCCGATGCCGCCGACGGCGCGGGAGAAGTGCCAGTCGGGCTCGGCGAAGCGGAGCCCGTCGAGCAGGGCGACCGGCCGGGCGCCCATGGCGACGATGTCGCGGAGGATGCCGCCGACCCCGGTCGCGGCGCCCTGGAACGGCTCGACCGCGGAGGGATGGTTGTGGCTCTCCACCTTGAAGGCAACCGCAAGCCCGTCGCCGAGGTCGAGGACGCCGGCGTTCTCCCCGGGCCCCTGGAGCACGCGCTCGCCCGCGCTCGGAAACCGCTTCAGGAGGAGCGCGGAGTGCTTGTACCCGCAGTGCTCGGACCACAGCAGCGAGAAGACCGCGAGCTCGAAGTCGTTCGGGTCGCGGCCGAGCAGGGAGCGGATGCGCTCGTGCTCCGCGTCCGTCAGGCCGAGGGCACGATGGAGCGGCTGTTCCGCGACGCTGCTCATCGGCGGCGCCGACGCCGATGAGCGTGGAGGGGCGTGGGGAACCGGGACGTTCCCGTTGCTCTCGAGAAGACGAGGGTACGTGCGGGAACCACGGTTCCCCCCACGAACGCGAGCCGGACGCGAGCGGTGCTCAGAGCTTGAGCTTATCCGCAGGACCCGACCACGCCCGGCGGCGAGCGAGCGCCTTCCACGTCTCGGCCGCGAGCGCGGGGACGATGGCGAGCGCGACGACGATCGCGGCCTCCTGGAGCGACGGCGACACGGTGTCGAACGCGTCCTGGAGCGCGGGCAGGTAGAGCGTCAGCACGAGGAAGCCGAGCGAGCCGAGCACGGCAACCTCGAGATGGCGGTTCCGCGGCAGCCGCCAGGGTGGGAGTGTCTCGGCGCGGCACGAGAAGACGAAGACGAGCTCCGCGAGCGCGACCGTGGCGTACGCCGCCGTCTGCGCCGCTTCCGGACGCAGCTCGCGCACCGCGAGGAAGGCAGCGAGGGCGGCGAGGCCGACGGTGACGCCCACGACGAGGAGCGGCCCGACCAGCTTGCGGCCCAGGAGTTCGCTCATCGCGCCACGGCGGTACGCGAGCCGCCCGGCGGGATCCCGCGCGAGGGCGATCGCGGGCGGCCCGTCCGTGAGCAGGTTCACGGTCAGCACCTGGACGACGGTCATCGGCGCTCCGAGCCCCGCGACGACGGCGAGCGCGAAGAGCACGACCTCGCCGACGTTCGCCGAG
>DASSCD010000190.1:0-6156 GCA_035698005.1 Gaiellaceae bacterium
GAGCGCGCGCGGGACACCGTCCGGCAGCGGGTCACGTCCATCGAGCGGGAACGCGAGCACGTCGGTCGCCTCGTCGATCCCGAGATGCTCGAACTTCAGAGCGCGCATCTCGTCCGCGGGCACGAACGCGATCCCGAGCTCGCCGTCCGTGACGCCCTCGGCGGCGAGCACGCGCCGCGCAAGGTCGGCGGCGTCCTCCGCCGCGACCCCGGCCCCGCTCCGGTTCGTCGTCTCGACCGCGATCACCCGGATCGGCTCACCGGCTGCGCGCAGTGCCGGTCTCCTCGGCGTGGCGCTTGTACGCCTCGACGATCCGCTGCACCAGCTTGTGCCGGACCACGTCCTCGTTCCCGAACTCGACGAAGCCGATGTCGTCGATGCCGGCGAGGATCTCGCGCACCTGGATGAGCCCGGACGCCTGCTCGCGCGGGAGATCGACCTGCGTCACGTCGCCGGTCACCACCATCTTCGACCCGAACCCGAGCCGCGTCAGGAACATCTGCATCTGCTCGGGCGTCGTGTTCTGCGCCTCGTCGAGGACGACGAACGAGTCGTTGAGCGTCCGTCCCCGCATGAATGCGAGCGGCGCCACCTCGATCGTGCCGCGCTCCATGTACCCGGACAGCCGCTCCGCCTCGAGCATGTCGTACAGCGCGTCGTAGAGCGGGCGCAGGTAGGGATCGACTTTCGCCAGCATGTCCCCCGGCAGGAAGCCGAGCCGCTCACCGGCCTCCACCGCGGGGCGCGTGAGGATGATCCGCCCGACGCCGCCCTCCGAGAGCGCCGACACCGCCAGCGCCATAGCGAGGTACGTCTTGCCCGTCCCCGCCGGGCCGACCGCGAACGTCACCGTGCGTGCGCGGATCGCGTCCACGTAGCGCTTCTGGTTCACGGTCTTCGGCGCGATCTTCTTGCCCCGATGACGCCAGACGACGTCCTCGAAGACGTCACGGACGTCCTCCGCCTGGTCGAGCGCGGCGAGCACCGCGCCGACCGTGTCCGGGCCGATCTGGTGACCGCCCTCGACGAGCTCGACCAGCTCGTCGACGACCGCCCGCGCAGCGGTCACGTGCTCGTCGTCGCCGCCCAGCGTGAGCCGGTTCCCGCGCAGGGCGATCGTGCAGCCGAGCCGTTCGCGGAGCGCGTCGAGCACGCCGTCCTCGACACCCGCGAGCTCGGCGGCGACCTCGTTCGAGACGTCCAGCACCTGCTGTGGCATGGGCGTCAGTGTAGGCGCGCCATCCGTCACGCTCGCGCGGCGCGCAGGCGGCGTCCGACTCGCAGGGGCGGCGCTCGCAAGCGAGCCAAGGGCGAGCCACGCAGGACAGCAGATCGAGTACGGACACGCGGCGAGCCCACCGGATCGCGCCGCGAGCGTCGTCAGCCGGTCGCGGAGTGCGGCTTTCTCCCCAGGCACTTCCTGGGGACGGCGAGAACCTGGCCGCCCGGGAGCGACCGGCGCCCCGCAGCGTCAGGCCAGCTTTTCCTTGACGAGCTGGTTGACGGCCGACCCGTCGGCGCGGCCCGAGACCTGGTGCATCACTCCGGCCATGACGCGCCCCATGTCGCGGATGCTCGTCGCGCCGACCTCGGAGATGACATCGTCGATGATCTCCTCGAGCTCCTCCTCGGAGAGGGGCTCCGGCATGAACTCCTCGAGCACCTCGAGCTCGTACTCCTCGTCGTCCGCCTGCTCTTCGCGCCCGCCCTTGCGGAACGCCTCGGCGGCCTCGAGGCGCCGCTTGCGCTCGCGCTGGAGGACCTGCAGCTCCTCCTCGTCGGACAACGGGCGCCGCAGCTCCTTCTGCGCGGCCTGGAGCGCGTTGAGTACGAGGCTGAGGGCGTCGCGACGCTCCCCGTCGCGGGCGAGCCGCGCCGCCTTGAGCTCCCCATCGATCCGCTCGATGAGGCTCACGCCGCTGCCCCCTCGAGGAGCGCCGCCGCGATGCGTTCGCGGTCGACCTCGCCGCCGAGGACGTGCCAGTGCAGGTGGAAGACGGTCTGCCCGGCCCCTGGCCCGACGTTCACGAGGACGCGGTAGTCCTCGAGGCCCGCCTCGCGGGCAGTGTCGGCGACGAACCGGAGCATGCGCGCGGCTTCGTCGTCGGGGAAGGCGTCGACATCCCGGAACGTGTCCACGTGGCGCTCCGGGAGGACGAGCAGGTGCGTCTCCGCGAGCGGGGCGATGTCGCGGATCGCCACGAAGCCATCCGCACGGGCGACGTGGTCGCCCTCGGCGACGAGCCGGCAGAAGAGGCAGCCCTCACGCGGCGACGGCAAGGATCCCCTCCTCCGAGAGGCCGACTGCCCGCGCGGTGACGAGGCGCCCGACTTCGGCCTCGAGCAGCCACGGCGTGTAGTCGTCCCCGTACCCCCGCCCGGGCCGGTCGACGAGGACGAGGTCGGTCGTGCCGAGCTTCGTCCGCCAGCGCCGCCGGCAGAGCTCGTCGGAGAGCGCCCGCAGGCGCGCGCTTCGCTCCTTCTTCACGGCCGTAGGGACCGTGTCTGCTGCGGCCGTCACCGTGCCCGGCCGCGGCGAGTAGGGGAACGCGTGCACCTTTGTGATACCGGCCCGCTCGACGACGTCCAGCGTACGTGCGAACGCGTCCTCGTCTTCCCCTGGGAAGCCGACGATGACGTCGGCGGTGAGGTTGAAGTCCGCGAGCGGCTCGAGCTTGGCCAGGTACTGCGCAGCGGTGTACCGGCGGCCCATCGCGCGCAGGACGCCGTCGTCGCCCGACTGCAGCGGGACGTGCAGGTGCGGCGAGACGGACGGCGTCTCGCGGAGCGCGGACAGGAGCTCGGGACCGACGTGGTTCACCTCGATCGAGGACAGCCGCAGCCGCTCGACCCCGGGGATCGCGCCCGCCTCGCGCACGAGCCGCGGAAGCGCGACGCCGGCCTCCCGGTCGCGGAAGCACCCCAGGTTCACGCCGGTGAGGACGATCTCGCGGTGCCCCTGACGGACGCGCCGCCGGATCTCGGCGAGGACCGCGCCGGCCGAGCGGCTGCGCGTCCGGCCGCGCACGAGCGGGATGACGCAGAACGCGCACGAGAAGGAGCAGCCGTCCTGGATCTTCACGAAGGCGCGCGTGCGCTCGAGCTTGTGCTCCGCGCGAACGCACCCGATCGCGCCCACGTCCGCTGCCACCGTCGCGGTCGCCTCCTCGCTCGAGCCGGTGACGACGGCGACGTTCGAGGCAACGCCGTCGAGCGCGCCGTCGAGACTCGCGCCACACCCGGTCGCATACACCCTGCGATGCGCGCGCGCCGCGCGAGACACCGCCTGCCGCGACTTCGACACGGCTTCGTGCGTCACACAGCACGTGTTGACGACCGCGACGTCGCCGCCGCCGTCCACCTCCACGTGCCCGTCGGCGAGCAGGCGCTCGCGGACCGCCTGGGCGTCCGCGAACGACACCTTGCAGCCCAGGAAGCGGACGGAGAAGGTCGCCATCGGGTTTCCTAGCTTAGAGCGCGCCGAGCGCGTCGGCCGCCCAGCCCTCGAGCTCGAGGCGCGCGGTGCGCTCCCAGCCCGGAGCGCTCGGGGTCTCGTGCGCGAGGTAGCCCGAGGTGACCGCGGTCTTGGCGGTGATCCTCCCGAGCAGCCGCTCGACCGCCGCGAGCTCGATGTTGGCGACGACGAGGTCGGTCTCGGGGAGCTCGTCCCGGAGGACGTCCCGGAGACGGGCGTCGACCGAGACGCCGTTCAGCCGGGCGGTCGCGGCCGCCGCCTCGACGGCGGCGGGATCGACGTCCACTGCGACGACCGGCGCGAACCCGAGCCGTACGGCGGCGACGGCGAGGACGCCCGACCCGCAGCCCGCGTCGAGGCAGCTCCCGCGCTCGAGGCCGGCCAGGAGCTCGATGCAGGCACGCGTGGTCGGGTGCGCGCCGGTGCCGAACGCGCGGCCGGGGTCGACGACGACCGGGCAGGCTCCGGCGGGCACGGGCTCCCAGGGCGGCCCGATCCACAACCCTCCTGCGACGACGGGGCGGTGGAAGGCGCGCCAGCGGTCCTCCCAGCCGGCCTCGACCGGGGCCGAGTCGACCTCGTCGAACGCCGCTCGCATCCGCTCCTCGCCCGCAGCTTCCACGTACACCGCGAGCTCGAGCCACCCGGGTCCCGCTACCTCCTCGAAGCCGTCCGGCGCGAGCGGGAGGAGTCGTGCGCGGGCGAGCTCCGACTCGGCCTCGAGGACGCGGACGGCGACGCGGCGCAGGTCGGTACCGCTCAGCGCAGGGCGCTCTTCAGGCGACGGAAGAAGCCTCCGTCCTCGTCGTCCCTCTGCACGTACGCCTCGGGACCTGCCTTTCGCCCGAAGTCCTCGAGCAGGAGGCGCTGGTCCTCGGTGAGCTTCGTCGGGACCGCTACGTCGAGGCGCACGTAGAGCGAGCCGCGCCGCCCCTGCAGCGAGGGCATCCCCCGACCCTGGACGACGCGGACCTTACCCGGCTGCGTGCCGGGCTCGACCTCGACGTCGAGGTCGCCGCCGGGCGCGGGCACCCGCACGGTCGTCCCGAGCGCGGCCTCCGTCATCGTCAGCCGGACGGCAGTGTGCAGGTCGTCCCCGTCGCGCACGAAACGCGGGTCGGGGCGCACCCGCACGAGCACGAACGCGTCTCCGCGGTCGCCGCCCCGGAACCCGGCATGTCCGCCGCTGCGGACACGGATGCGCTGCCCGTCGCGGATCCCCGCTGGGACGTCGATCTCGAGCCGACGGCTCTCGACGACGCGCCCCTCGCCCCGGCAGTCCGCGCACGGCGACTCGAGCGTCTCCCCGGAGCCCTCGCAGTCGGGGCACGTGCGCTGCTGGACGAACTGGCCGAACAGGTTCTGCGAGACGCGGCGGACGACGCCGCCGCCGCCGCAGGTCGGGCACGTGCGCGAGCCGGTACCGGGCTCCGCGCCGGTGGCGCCACAGCGAGCGCACGGCGCGGCCACCTCCGCCGGGGCCGTGACGGAGAGTCCCGTGAACGCCTCCTCGAGATCGATGTCGACGACGGCCTGGACGTCCCCGCCTCGCGACGGCCGACCCCGCTGTGCCCCGCCACCGAGGAGGTCCTCGCCGAAGAAGGCCGCGAAGAGGTCGGCGATGCTGCCGAAGTCGGCGAAGGGCTGAAAGCCGCCGGTCCGCAGCCCCGCATGGCCGAAGCGGTCGTAGGTCGAGCGCCGCTGCGGGTCGGAGAGCACCTCGAAGGCCTCGGCGACCTCGCGGAACCTCCGCTCCGCGTCGGGCGTGCTCGAGACGTCCGGGTGGAGCTCCCGCGCGAGCGCGCGGAACGCCCTCTTGATCTCCGCCTCGCTCGCGCCGCGGTCGACGCCGAGGACCTCGTAGTAGTCGCGCTCGGTGGTCGCCATCGCGTCTACTCCTCGTCGTAGACGTCTTCGACGAACCGGGACAGCTCGAAGGCCGCCGCGCGGACCGTGCGGATCGCCTTCTCGTAGTCCATGCGCAGCGGGCCGACGAGGCCGACGGCGCCGAGCGGCGTCGACCGGATCCCGTACGTCGCCCCGATCAGCGTCACGTCGTGATGCTGGTCGCCGCCGACCTGCGGACCGACGTGGACCACCGGCCGCCTCGGCTCGAGGGCGTCCGACACGAGCTCCAGCACCGCCGCGCGCCGCTCGAGGAGCTCGAGCAGCCGCATCGCCGCCTCCGCCTCCTCGGCGCGCGTCTCGAGGAGCCCCGCCGCGCCTCCGACGAACACCTCGGGCCCCTCGTCCGGCGAGAAGTCGAGCAGGGCAGGGGCGATCCGCGCGAGGAACGCGCGCTCCCCCGGCGTGAGCTCCGGCGCCTCGAGCCTCCGGCGCAGCGAGCTCGAGCCGAGCCGCTCGCCGACGACGCGCTCGTTCAGATAGGCGGAAGCCCAGGCGAGCAGGCCCGGGTCGACCGGAGCATCGAGCCGGAACACCCGCTTCGCGACCCCGCCGGTCGAAGTGATGACGACGACCATGAGGCTCGTCGGCTGCAGGGCGAGCACCTCGACGTGGCGGATCGTCGCCGTCTCCAGCGTCGGTGCGGAGACGAGCGCCAGCAACCGCGTCGCGCGCGAGAGCATCTCCGTCGTCGTCCGCAGCGCCTGCTCGATCTCGTCGCGCATGGAGCGGAGATCGAGCCCGATCGCCGCCGGCCGCCCCTCGAGCGTCTCGAC
>DASSCD010000191.1:0-4862 GCA_035698005.1 Gaiellaceae bacterium
CTCGACGGGCTCGCGCCGGGCGAGTGGCGCGAGCTCACGAAGGACGAGGTCGCCGCGCTCCGTGGGGGAGCCGGCGCCTGAAGCACGGCGTCAGCGCACGAAGCCCATCCGCTCGTACATCGCGGCGAGCGTCGGCGCCGATGCCTCGCGGGCCTTGTCGGCGCCCACGGCGAGGAGCCGCCCCAGCTCTGCCGGGTCGGAGCGGAGCTTCCGGTAGCGGGCCTGGATCGGGACGAGCAGCCCGACGAGCGCCTCTCCGACAGCGTCCTTGAAGGCGTCGTAGCCCTCGCCGTCGAAGCGCGCCTCCACCTCGGCGATGGTCTCGCCCGTCGCGACGGTCATCAGCTCGATCAGGTTGGAGATGCCGGGCTTCTCCTCGAGGTCGTGCCGGACCTCGCGGCCCGAGTCCGCGACCGCGCGCTTGACCTTGCGGACGACGGCGTCCGGCTCGTCGAGCATGAGCACCTTCCCCTGCTCGGAGCCGAACGACTTCGACATCTTCTTCGTCGGCTCCTGGAGGTCCATCACGCGCGCTCCCGCCTCCGGGTAGATGCCGCGCGGCACGGTGAACGTCTCGCCGAAGCGCGTGTTGAACCGCTCCGCGATGTCGCGCGAGAGCTCGAGATGCTGCCGCTGGTCGTCCCCGATCGGGACGATGTCGGTCTGGTAGAGCAGGATGTCGCCGGCCATCAGCGTCGGGTACGAGAAGAGCGCGGCAGTCACGAAGTCCTGCTGGTCTGCCTTCTCCTTGAACTGCGTCATCCGGCGGAGCTCGCCGTAGCTCGTCGCCGCGCCGAGCAGCCACGCCGCCTCGGCGTGCGCCGTGACCTGGCTCTGCACGAACACCGTCGAGCGCTCCGCGTCGAGGCCCGTCGCGAAGAGCATCGCGGCGATGTCGAGCGTCGCGTCGCGGAGCTCCGCGGGGTCGAACTCGACGGTGATCGCGTGCAGGTCGACGATGCAGAAGTACGCCTCGCCCTCCTCCTGCGTCTTCGCGTACTGACGGAAGCCGCCGCTGTAGTTGCCGATGTGCGGCTCGCCGGTCGGCTGGATGCCCGAGAAGATCTTCACGCCGGGGATTGTCCCTGAACCCACGGAGGGGCGACGGCTCGCCACTAGACTCAACCCGGATGGAGGTCACCGACTCCCCGGAGCTGCTCGCGTACCGACTGGTCGCCCGGGAGCTGACGCCTGACTCGACCGTCATCGAGGTCCGAGGGAGGCGCATCGGCGACGGGTTCTTCGGGCTCGTGGCAGGCCCGTGCACGGTCGAGACGAGGGAGCAGACGCTCGAGACCGCGCGCGCCGTGGCGGCGGCGGGCGTGACGATGCTGCGCGGTGGGGCGTTCAAGCCCCGTTCCTCCCCATACGCGTTCCAGGGTCTCGGCGCGAAAGGTCTCGAGATCCTGGCCGAGGCCCGGGAGGAGACCGGGCTCCCGATCGTGACCGAGCTCCTCGACCCGCGCGACGTGCAGGAGGTCGCGGAGGTCGCGGACGTCATCCAGATCGGCGCTCGCAACATGCAGAACTTCAACCTCCTCGCAGAGGTGGGCCGGGTCGAGCGCCCCGTCCTCCTGAAGCGCGCACCCTCGGCGACCGTCGAGGAGTTGCTGATGGCGGCCGAGTACGTCGCGAAGGAGGGGAACGAGCGCGTGATCCTGTGCGAGCGCGGTATCAAGACGTTCGAGCGCTCGACCCGGTACACGCTCGACCTCTCCGCGGTGCCGGTCCTCAAGCGCGAGACGCACCTCCCGGTCATCGTCGACCCGTCGCACGCCGCCGGGCGCAGCGACCTCGTCCTTCCGCTCGCCCGGGCGGCTGCGGCAGTCGGCGCCGACGGGGTGATGGTCGAGGTCCACCCGCGCCCCGAGGACGCGCTCTGCGACGGGCCGCAGCAGATCCGCGTCGGCGAGTTCGCCCGCTTCGCGGACGAGATGCGGACGATCGTGGCGCTGCTCGGCAAGACCGTCGGCTGAGCCGATGCGCGTCGAGCCCGTGCCCGCGCTCGTCGGGCACGTCGCCGTCCCGGGGGACAAGTCGATCTCGCACCGGGCAGTGCTCGTCGGCGCGATCGCGGAGGGCGAGACGCGCATCCTCGGCTTCGGGCGCTCGGCGGACACGGAGTCGACGATCGGTGCGGTCCGCGCCCTCGGCGTCGAGGTGATCGAGGACGACGTCGACGAGCTCCGCGTGCGCGGGCGCGGCCTGAGGGGGCTCGAGGCCCCCTCCGGTCCGATCGACTGCGGGAACGCCGGCACGCTGATGCGCATCCTCGCGGGTGTGCTCGCGAGTCAGCAGGGCAGCTTCGAGCTCGTCGGCGACGCGTCGCTCTCGGCCAGGCCGATGGAGCGCGTGGCCGTTCCGCTCCGGCGCATGGGCGCGGGGGTCCGCACGACCGAGGGGCACGCGCCCGTCGTCGTCGAGGGTGCCGACCTGCACGCGATCGACTACGAGCTGCCGGTGCCGTCAGCCCAGGTCAAGTCCGCGATCCTCCTCGCGGGTCTCGCGGCCGAGGGCGAGACGACCGTCGTCGAGCGCCTCCCGACGCGGGACCACACCGAACGGCTGCTCGAGCGCGCTGGAGCGACGGTCCGGCGCAGGCCGACGAGCGTGTCCGTCCGGGGCGCGGAACGTCTCGTCCTCGACACCGTCGAGATCCCCGGTGACCTCTCCTCCGCCGCGCCGCTCCTAGTCGCGGCGCTCACCGTCCCCGGCTCGGAGCTCACGGTTCACGGGGTCGGTCTCAACCCGCGGCGAACGGGCTTGCTCGACGTGCTGGAGCGGATGGGGGCGCGGATCGCCGTCTACAACCGGCGGCAGGTCGGCGGGGAGCCGGCGGGCGACGTCGAGGTGCGTGCCTCGGAACTCGTCGGCGCAACGGTCTCGGCGGCAGAGGTGCCTACGCTCGTCGACGAGCTCCCACTGCTCGCGCTCGCAGCCTGCCACGCGCGCGGGGAGACCGTCGTCCGCGGCGCGTCGGAGCTTCGTGTGAAGGAGACGGACCGACTCGAGGCCGTCGTCGAGGAGCTGCGTCGGATCGGCGCGCACGCCCGGGCGACCCGCGACGGCTTCCGCGTCAAGGGTGTGCCTGCCCGGCTGCGCGGGGGCGCCTTCGACAGCCGCGGCGACCACCGGCTCGCGATGCTCGGAGCGGTCGCTGGCGTGTCCTCGATCGACGGAGTCGAGCTCGAGGGATCCGAGGCGGTCGAGGCGAGCTTCCCGGGATTCTTCGCGCTGCTCGGGCAGCTGGCTGCGTAGGCGGTACAACTTCGCGCCATGATCGTCGCGATCGACGGCCCCGCCGGGTCCGGCAAGAGCACGGTTGCGGCCGCGCTCGCGCGGCGCCTCGGGTTCCGGTACCTGGACACCGGAGCGATGTATCGGGCGCTCACGTGGCTCGCGCTCGGCGAAGACGTGGACCCGGCAGACGGGGAGGCGCTCGCCGTGCTGGCGCGGGAGCATCCGGTGACGTTCGACGCGGAGGGCCGGGTCGAGATCGACGGCCACGACGTCTCCGCCGAGATCCGGGCCACGGGGATCGACCGGGTCGTCCCGCTCGTCGCGGGCCACCGGGGTGTCCGAGAGGTGATGCGCGAGCGCCAGCGTGCGCTCGGCAGCGAGGGCGACGTCGTCATCGAGGGTCGCGACATCGGTTCCGTGGTCGCGCCGGAGGCCGAGGTCAAGGTGTTCCTCATCGCCTCGGAGGACGAGCGGGCCCGGCGGCGCTCGGCGGACCGGCCGGGAGCGGACGCGGACGAGCTCGCGGATGACCTCCGGCGCCGCGACGCGCGCGACGCGGCGAACATGCAGGCCGCTCCCGACGCGATCAGCCTGGACACGACCGCGCTCTCGGTGGACGAGGTGGTCGCGCGTATCGCGAAGCTCGTGGAGGCGAGACGATGAAGGGGACGGACGCCGCCTGGGCGGTCGGCCGCGTGACCATCCAGCCCGCAGTCAAGTTGTTCGCGCCGCTCCAGGTGTACGGCGCCGAGCGCGTCCCCCTGACCGGGGGGCTCGTCGTGGCGGCGAACCACTTCAGCTGGATCGACCCGCCCGCGCTCGGTGCCGCCTGCCCGCGCACCCTCTACTTCATGGCGAAGGTGGAGGTGCACCGCGTTCCCGGCCTCGGCGAGCTCATGCGCGCGTTCGGGACGTTCGCGGTGCGCCGCGGGGAGTCGGATCGCGACGCCGTGCGCCGCATGCGGGAAATCGTGCGGGAGGGGAACGCCCTGGGCATGTTCGCCGAAGGCACGCGGCAGAGGAGCGGCGTGCCCGGTCCGGTCCAGCCTGGAGCGGCGATGGTGGCCGTCAACGAGGAGGTGCCGTTGATTCCCGCCGCCATCCACGGCAGCCAGGCGTGGCGGCTGGGCAACTTCGCCCCGGTCTCGATCGCCTGGGGCGCGCCGACGACGTTCGACGGGCTGCCGCGCGGCGGCAAGGGATACAAGGAGGCCTCGGTCGAGGTCGAGCGGGAGCTCCGCCGCCTGTGGGAGTGGCTCGTCGACGTCCACGCCCTCGGCCGCCCGGCCGACGCCACGCCGCCGGCATGATCGACGAGGACGCA
The DNA here is from genome assembly GCA_035698005.1 of Gaiellaceae bacterium. Lineage (GTDB taxonomy): Bacteria > Actinomycetota > Thermoleophilia > Gaiellales > Gaiellaceae > GMQP-bins7. The sequence goes on from DASSCD010000191.1 coordinate 4,565, forward strand.
GTCGGAGAGGTCGAGGTCGAGATCGCCGGAACCGTGGCGATCGTCGGGTTCCCCAACGTCGGCAAGTCGACGCTCGTCAACCGGCTGTCCGCGACCCGTACTGCGGTCGTCCACGAGACTCCGGGAGTCACCCGCGACCGGAAGGAGCTGCTCTGCGAGTGGGCGGGGACGACGTTCCGTCTGATCGACACCGGCGGCGTCGACCGCGCGGACAGGGGGCCGTTCGGGCCGCAGATCGCCGCGCAGGCGCGCGAGGCGGTCGAGGAGGCGGACGTCGTCGTCCTCGTCGTCGACGCGA
>DASSCD010000192.1:0-7304 GCA_035698005.1 Gaiellaceae bacterium
GGCCTCCGCGAGACCGCGGCTGTCACCGGCTCCGCGCTCGCGACGCTCGCCGCGTCGTTCGCGCTGGTCTCGGCCTCGTACGAGTGGGGCCACATGCTCGCGACCACGCTGGCTGCTGTCATCGGTGCCGTGCTCCTGGGAGTCGCCGGACTGCTTCGCACCGACGGCCTCGCCGTTGCCGCGTACACCTGGCTCGGGGGCGTGCTCGTCGTGGCGCTGGCGTACGACGTCGGTCACTTCTACGACGACGCGAGGGGGGTCTCGACCGGCGGCTGGGCGGTCCTGGCCGTGAGTGCCGGCATCCTCGGCGGCGCCGACGCGCATCGGATCTCCTGGCCCGGAAGCCCGGCCCGCGACGCCGTGTTCGGGGTGAGCGCCGGCATCGCCGCGGTCGCGGCCGCCCTTGGAGTGGGCTTCGTCACCGCGGACGCCCGCCCGGGCGGGCTCGGGCTCCTCGCCGTCTCCGTCGCCTACGGCGTCCTCGCCGCGGCGATCTTCACCCGGGAGAGGCTGCGAAACGCATCGACCGTGCTCTGGGCCTTCTCGCTCGTCTTCCTCGTCGGCGCGGAGTCGCTGCTCGTCACGGACTCGGTCTGGCGGACGGTCGTCGTCGCGGCGACCGCCCTCGGCGTCGGCGCGCTCGCCGCTCCGCTCCGCGAGTCGCGGCTGTGGCCGGCCGGCGGGATCCTCGGCGTCGGCACCTCGGTCGTCGTCCTCTTCGGACAAGCGCAGCCGTGGCTCGCGGAGGGGGAGATCGAGCCCCGCATGGCGATCGCCTCCACGGCGACAGTGGTCGCACTCGTCGGGCTCGCAGCGCTCACCTGGGGGCAGGAGCGATGGCGCGACGTCTCGACCGTCCTCTGGGCGGACGCGATCGTGCTCGTGCTCGCCACGGAGCGCGTCGTCCTCGACGACTGGCGGGCGACGACATTCGCGGTCGCGCTCAGCGGCGGCGCAACCGCTTTGCTCTGGCGACCGCTGCGAGAGCCGAGGCTGTGGCTGGCCGGCGGCATCGTCACCGCCGTCGCCACGGTCGCCACGATCGGCGAGTTCACTCCGATCGAGCGCTTCTTCGAGGAGTCCGCCCGCCCCGCGAACGGCGTCTGGGTGCTCCTCGCGTGCATCGTTGGCCTGGCCGCCGTCGCGTGGTCGGCCCCCGATCCGGCGCACCGGCCGGCTCTCGGGGCCGTTGCAGGCGGGTTCGCCCTGTACGCGGTGTCCCTCGGCATCCTCGGGCTCGCGGAGGCGGTCTCGTCGGCCTCGGTCGAGACCGACTTCGAGCGTGGCCACACGGCGGTGAGCGGTCTCTGGGCGCTCGTCGGGCTCGCGCTCCTCGTCGTCGGCCTCCTCCGGGGCTCCGCGCTGATCCGCTACGCCGGGCTCGCGCTCTTCGGGCTCAGCCTCGCGAAGATCTTCCTCTACGACCTCGCGTCGCTCAGCTCCGTCGCGCGCGCCTTCTCGTTCATCCTCGTCGGCGGGTTGCTGCTCGCCGGCGGCTTCTTCCTGCAGCGCCTCTCCGACCGGCTGGGGCCCCGGGCGCCGGACGCCCCTCGGCCTGCGAGCTAGGCAGCCTCCGGCCAGGCAGTCGACGCGGGAGGTGTCTGCCCGCGTGGACGACCGGGCTTCGGCCACTCGCGCGTCCAGCGCGCGGCCGCGGTGTTTCGGGCGTCGCGTCTCCAGCGCGGCCGCTTCGCGCGGGCGAGCGGATCACGGCCGGCGAGGACTGTCAGGCAGTCCTGGCAGTACGCGACCGGCCAGTGCTCGTCGCGCGAGCGCCGGTATGCGAACGCCAGTGCCCGCCGCATGTGCCCGCACGCCCGGCGGACGCGCGGGTGAGGCGGACGGGAGCGCCGGAGCGTGAGCGACGACTCGAGGCGGTCGTCGTGCATCAGCACGCGCCCGACCGCCCGGCGACCCGTGTACACCTGGACGATCTCCATCGCGGGAACGCTAGGTCCCGCGGATGACGGCAGAGCCTAGGCCGGCTTCGTCGCCCGCACGATCGCGCCGTGCATGCCGTCCGCGACGCGGTGCGTGAGCTCGACCTCGACGTCCGTCAGCCCGGCGGCCTCGAGACCGTCCCGGTACTCCGTCTCCGACAACGCTCCGGCGATGCAGCCGACGAAGCTCCCGCGCTCGGCGCGCTCCTCCGGCGACAGCCGGTCCTCGGCCACGACGTCGGAGATGCCGACGCGCCCGCCGGGGCGGAGAACGCGGGCGATCTCGGCGAGCACCCTCGGCTTGTCGGTCGAAAGATTGACGACGCAGTTCGAGATGACGACGTCGACGCTCTCGGCGCCGAGCGGGATCTGCTCGATCTGTCCCTTCAGGAAGTGGACGTTCGTCGCCCCGGCGTCGCGGGCGTTGCGTTGCGCGAGGGCGATCATCTCGTCGGTCATGTCCAGCCCGTAGACGGTTCCCTCGGAACCGACCCTCCGCGCGGAGAGGAGGACGTCGATGCCACCCCCGGAACCGAGGTCGAGGACGGTCTCGCCGAGTCGCAGGTCGGCCACCGCGACCGGGTTCCCGCATCCGAGGCTTGCCGCCGCGGCCCCGTCGGGGAGGAACGAGCGCTCCTCGGCTCCGTACAGCCCCTGCCCGAAGAGCGTCGTGGCCTCCTCGCCGCAGCAGCCAATGCTCTCGCAGTCGCACCCGCACCCGCACCCGGCTGCCAGGCCCCGTGCCGCGTCCGCATACCGCGCGCGCACCTGCTCGCGGAGATCCGTGCTCATATCGTCACTTCCTTCAGGTCGAGGATGGTCGCCGCGCGCTCGAGCCCGTCGCGGTCGAGGTGGTAGTAGGCCCAGACCCCACGCTGCTCGCGCCGGAGCAGGCCGGCCTGGACGAGCTTCTTCAGGTGATGGCTGACCGTCGGCTGGGAAACGGAGAGCGCGGGCGTGAGCTCGCACACGCAGACGGGCTCCTCGCTGCGCGCGAGCAGGCTGACGATCCGCACGCGGGTCGGGTCGGCGAGCGCCTTGAAGAGCGCGGCCGTCGCCCGCGCGTCCTCGTCGGTGAGGTCGTCGTCGAGCGGCGGGCAGCAGGCAGGAACGAGCATGCTCGAGAAATCGACGTTCATCGATGGACGAGACTACCCGATACATCGACGCTCGTCAATGTCTCAGGTTTGCTGCGATACTCGCGCCCGTGGGCGAGCTGGACTCCGCGGCGGCTCTCGAGGAGCTGATCGGGCGCTACGACGCGGCGTGGAACGCGCATGACGTCGATACGATCGTCGCGTTCCACGCTCCCGAGATGGTGTTCGAGAACCACACCGCGGGCGAGCGGGTCGAGGGCGACGAGGTCGGTCCGCACATCGCGCAGATCTTCGAGAACTGGCCCGACCTCGCGTTCCGGAACCGGCGCCTGTACGCGCGCGACGGGGTCGTCGTCAGCGAGTGGACGGCGACCGCGACCGATCCCGACGGCCGGCGCCTCGAGTGGGACGGCGTCGACGTCTTCCCCTTCCAGGACGGCCTGATCCTGCGCAAGGACGTCTACTCGTCGGCGCACCGCGCCCGCGTGCTCGACGCCTGACCGTGACGGGCTTCGGGAGCGCGTCGATGAGCGGCACGCTGCGGCGGGTGCTCGTCCGTCCGCCCCTCGCCGAGGACGCGGCCAAGTGCCGGCCGCAGGGCTGGCGCGCGAACCCGGACCTCGCTGCCGCGGCCGCCGAGCACGACGCGTTCTGCGGTCTGCTCGAGGAGGCCGGCGCCGAGGTCGTCGTCTCACGCCACGACCCGGGGAACCCGGACGCGATCTACACCTACGACCCCGTGCTCGTGGGGCGCGAGGGCGCGGTCCTCCTGCGGCCCGGGAAGGAGGCGAGGCGTGGAGAGCCGGGGGCACTCGTGCCCGTGCTCGAGTCGGCCGGCGTCCCCGTTGCCGCGGAGATCGAGTCGCCCGCCCTCGTCGAAGGCGGCGACACGGTCTGGCTCGACGAGGAGACGCTGCTCGTGGGCGTCGGCTATCGCACGACCGGGGACGCGGTCGGGGAGCTCGCGAGGGCGTTCCCCGGAGTCGAAATCCTCGCCTTCGACTCCCGCACTGGAACGGCGAGGCGGAGGTCCTGCACCTGATGTCGTTCCTCTCCCCCCTCGATCGCGACCTGGCTGTCGTCTACCCGCGGCTCGCACCGGTCAGGCTGCTGGGGCTCCTGGCCGAGCGGGGGATCGCCGCCGTCGAGGTGCCCGACGAGGAGTTCGAGACACAGGGGGCGAACGTGCTCGCGCGCGGCCCGCGGCGCGGCCTCGCCCTCGAGGGCAACGACGAGACGCGGAGGCGCATGGAGCGCGCCGGCGTCGACGTCGTGACCTATCGCGGCGACGAGATCTCGCGCAAGGGCGACGGCGGACCGACGTGCCTCACGCGACCGCTCCTGCGGGATTGAAGCTCAGGAGAGGCCGAAGCCGACCGCGAACCCGAGCGCGGTGAGGAGCCCTGCCTCGCGTCCGCCGAGCTCGAACGCCTCCGGCATCAGCGTGTCCGCGAGCATCACGATCAGCGCGCCGCCCGCGAAGGCGAGCACGAATGCGCCGTCGGCCTCGGGCAGCCGGTCGAGCGCGGCCCAGCCGATCGCGGCGGCAGCGACCGACACGGCGACGACCGCGGTCCACATGCCGAGGACGCGCCCGCGTGTCCACCCGGCGGCGAGCAGGCCGCTCGTGCCGGAGAGCGACTCGGGCACGTTCGAGACGAAGACACCGACGACGACCGCGATCGGGACGACGCCGTCCGTCAGGAGCGAGGCGCCGAGGACGAAGGACTCGGGGATCCCGTCGAGGATCGTGCCGAGCACGATCGCGTTCGCGCTGCCTGCGAGCTGGTCTTCGCCGCTCGCGCCCTTGCGGCCGTGGCCGCCGCGGCGGTCGATCAGCCAGTCGCCGCCGTAGAACGCAAGCGCCCCGGCTGCGAACCCGGCTGTCGCGAAGTCGAGGTCCGTGTCGAACGCCTCGAGCACGAGCTCGTAGGCGACCGACGCGATCAGCGCGCCGGCGCCGAACGCCATCGCGAGCCCGATCCAGCGCCGGCCCGGCTGCGCGACGGCGATCGCCCAGCCGACCCACAGCGACCCGGCGGTGACGAGACCCCAGAGCGCCGCCTCGAGCACGCCGGGAATCTATGCCTCCTCGAGCGTCAGCTGGCGGTGCGTGGAGAGACCGGAGACGCCGACCCCGACGAGCCGGAGCGCACCCGGCCGGTCGCGGAGCCCGCGGTCGAGCAAGGCGCAGGCGACGTCGCCGATGACGTCCGCCGTCTCCACGCCGGCGCCGAGTGTCGTCGAGCGCGTGCGGATCGAGAAATCGTCGTACCGGAGCTTCGCGGTGACGGTACGACCCGCGAGCCCGGAGTTGCCGAGCCGGGCCGCGACGAGCTCGGCGAGCCGCCGGACCTCGGCGTGGAGGAGCTCCTTGTCGGAGATGTCGCGGGCGAACGTGTCCTCGGCCGAGACGGAGATCGTCTCGGCCTCGAGCTCGAGGTCGCGTGGGTCGATCCCGCGTGCCCGGTCGCGCAGGAGCCGGCCGACGGATCCGGGGAGGACGGACGCCAGCGCCTCGTCCGTGAGGGCGGCCAGCCCGCCCATCGTCTCGACGCCCGAGCGCCGGAGCCGTTCCTCCGCGCGCGGGCCGACTCCGGGCAGCAGCCGCACGGCGAGCGGCGCCAGGAAGCGCGCCTCGCTCCCGGGAGGGACGACCGTGACCCCGCCGGGCTTCCTGCGGTCGGAGGCGACCTTGCACACGACCTTCGACGTGCCCACGCCGAGCGAGCACGTGAGGCTCGTCTTCGCACGGACCGAGGTCTGCACCGCCGAGGCGACGGCGCGGGCGCGTGTGAAGTCGCGGGCCACGGTCCCGACGTCGAGGTACCCCTCGTCGAGGCCGGTCCGCTCGAGCCGCGGCACGATCTCGGCGACGCTCTCCCACACCGCGCGCGAGTACTGCCGGTAGAGCGCGTGGCGCGGACGCAGGAAGACGGCCTGAGGGCAGCGCCTGAGCGCCTCGGCCGACGACATCGCGGAGTGGATGCCGAACTGGCGCGCCGCGTAGTTCGCGGTCGCGACGACGCCGCGGCCGTGCGGGTCGCCGCCGACCACGAGCGGGCGCTCGCGCAGGCTCGGGTCCTCGAGCTCCTCGACGGCCGCGAAGAACGCGTCGAGGTCGAGGTGGGCGAGGATGGGCGTCGCCGGCGTCACGGGAAGCAAGGCTAGACGCGCCTTCCCGCGAGGTCGGGCGAAGTGACGCGGAGCGGATCGTGGAAGCACGCTCGGAGGAGCCCGACCACGGGTGAGGTTCAGGCCCAAGGTACAACGTGCACTTGCGCCTCGCGACGGGCCCACGCGCGCTGAAGGGTCGGTGGGAGAAAGCGGGATCCCGAGTAGGCGGCTTGTTGCACGTTGTGACTTGCGCTCTCTCGTCCGGCTCTATCGTTCGCGTCGTGGTTGGTGCAGCGGCGTTGCCGCCGCCGGCGATCGAGCAGCCCGCGCCGTACCAGGTGTCGTACGGGCTCGTCACCGGGCGCGCCGCGCCCGGGACGAAGGTCGTCGTCGTGTCCGCGAACGGCCGCGTGCTTGCGGCGAAGAAGATCCGCGGTCCGCGGATCTGGCTCCGCGTTCCGCTCCCGACAGGTGACGTCACGGTGCGCGTCACGACCCACACGAGCGCGCGGCGACGCTCGTCGCGCGTCGTCCGCCACGTCTTCGGCCTCCCGGTCGCCGCCCGGCCCCGGGCGGCCCGCTCCCGCAACGACCCGGCGCTCGCGCGGCGCCTCCACCGGCTCGCGGACGGCCACCGGGGCATCCCGGGCTTCTACGTCCAGAACCTGACGAGCGGGGTCGGGGCCGCGTGGAACGCGAAGGCCCGCTTCCCGGCGGCGTCGACCGTGAAGCTCGGGATCGCTGCTGCAGTCCTCGCCAGGCACTCCGGCATCCCGCCTCCCGGCTCCTGGCTGGACGGGCTCCTCCGCGAGATGATCGTCCCCTCGGACGACGAGGCGGCGAACGAGCTCCTCGTCTGGCTCGCGGGCTCGACGAGCGCCGGCGGGCAGCGCGTGAACGCGTTGATGCGCTCGATCGGCCTCGTCGACACGATCATGTACGGCGGCTACCTCGTCCGCAGTCTCTCCAGCCGGATCCCGGTCCACGTCGAGCGCCAGCCCGCGTTCGGGGTGGGCAAGTACACGACGGCGCACGACATGACCGCGCTCTGGCGCGCGCTCTGGCTCGCGACCGAGAACCGCGGCCCCCTGCGCCGCGCGCAGCCCGGCCTGACCCGCGCAGACGCCCGCTACCTCCTCTGGCTCACCGC
>DASSCD010000193.1:0-2990 GCA_035698005.1 Gaiellaceae bacterium
AGCGGGGCGCCGTCGTGCTGGGCGTCAGCCCGGACAGCGAGACGAGCCACGTGAAGTTCAAGCGGAAGTACGGCCTGCCGTTCACGCTGCTCGCCGACGAGCATCACACGGTCTCGGAGGCCTACGGCGTCTGGGTGGAGAAGTCGATGGCCGGGAAGACGTACATGGGCGTCGAGCGCTCGACCTTCGTCATCGACGCCGATGGCGACGTCGCGAAGGTCATGCGCAGGGTGAAGCCGGACACGCACGCGGACCACGTGCTCGCCGCCCTCCCTGCGTGAGAGTCGCGGCCGGGGCGCGGCTACAATGCGGCACTCCGCGCGGATGTGGCGGAATTGGTAGACGCGCACGGTTCAGGTCCGTGTGCCCGTAAGGGCGTGGAGGTTCAAGTCCTCTCATCCGCATGCACGGCTCTCACCCCGTCTTCCGCGCCCGGACGACGTCTCACCTCTCGATGACACGGGTCCTCGCGCTTGCGCTGCTCCTCGTCGGGGCGCTGACCGTCGTCCACGCCGACCGTCGGCCAGCGGCCACCCCCGCCGACGAGCGCACGGAGGTCGTGGTCACGCTCGCCTCCCCCGCGCTCGCGCTCGCGCCCGGCGGTGCGAGGCGGGTCGCGCGCGAGCAACGGGTGTTCCGGAGCGCGCTCGCACGCAGCGTCCCCGAGGCGCGCGTCCGCTGGCGTTACTCGCTCGTCGCGAACGGCCTCGCCGTCGACCTCCCCCGCGCCCATGTTCCCCGGCTGAGCCGCCTCCCGGGAGTGCGGGAGGTACTCGCCTCCACCCGGTACGGCCCCCAGCTCGATCGCAGCCCGGGGCAGATCGGCGCCCCCATGCTGTGGGGACCGACGCTCGCCACCGCCGGGCAGGGGATCAAGATCGGGATCATCGACACGGGCGTCGATACCGAGCACCCCTTCCTCGCTCCGGCCGGCTACACCATGCCCGCCGGCTTCCCGCGCGGGCAGATGAGGTTCACGAGCGCGAAGGTCATCGTCGCGCGCGCGTTCGCGCCTCCGGGGGCGTCACGGCTCGCGGGAGAGGCGTTCGACCTCGAAGAGTCGAGCCACGGAACCCACGTGGCCGGCATCGCCGCCGGGAACCACGACACCGACGCACCGGGAGGGCGCTCCGTCTCGGGCGTCGCCCCGCGCGCGTACGTCGGCAACTACAAGGCGCTCGTCCGCACCGAGGTCGGCCTGAGCCCGAACGGGAACTCGCCCGAGCTGGTGGCCGCGATCGAGGCGGCGGTGCGGGACGGCATGGACGTGATCAACCTCTCGCTGGGCGAGCCGGAGATCGAGCCGACGCGAGACATCGTCGCCCGCGCGCTCGACGCGGCGGCGGCAGCCGGCGTCGTCCCTGTCGTCGCCGCGGGCAACGACTTCGGGAGCGTCGGGCCGGGCTCGGTGTCGTCGCCCGGCAGCTCGGTTCGTGCGATCACGGTCGCGGCCGTGGAGATCGCCGATGCCCCGCAGGACGCGGTGCGTGCGGACTTCTCGTCGGTAGGCCCGACCGCCATCTCGCTGCGGGCGAAGCCGGACGTCTCCGCTCCCGGAGTCGACATCCTCTCCTCGGTGCCCGGTGGCTGGACCTCGTCCTCGGGCACGAGCATGGCCTCACCGCACGTCGCGGGGGCGGCCGCGCTGCTCGTTCAGCGGCACCCGCAGTGGACGGTCGCCCAGGTGAAGTCGGCGCTCGTGCAGACCGGCACCGCGCTGCACGACGAGCGCGGGCGGACACTCGGCCCGCAGCTCCAGGGCGGCGGGCTCGCGTCCCTTCCCCGCGCCGATCGCCCGCTTCTCTTCGCGGAGCCGAGCGGCGTCTCGTTCGGGCTCCTGAGGCGGGCGACCTCCACCCGCGGCACGATCCAGCTCGCGGACGCCGGCGAGGGAACGGGGAGCTGGCAGGTGAGCGACGCCCGCGCCTCGAGCTCGAGCGGTCGAGCGACGCTCACGCTGCCGGGGTCGGTCGCCGTCCCGGGGCCGCTCTCCTGGGAGATCGTGGTCCCCGCCTCGGCGCAGGAGGGCGTCGTCAGCGGCACGATCGAGCTGCGCAGGGGGAGCGACGTGCGCCGCGTGCCGTACTGGGGGCGTGTCACCGCACCGCAGCTCGGCCGCCACCGCCTCCTCCCGCTCTCCCGGCCCGGCACATTTACCGGAACGACGAAAGGCCGCCCCAATTTCGTCTCCAGCTATCGCTACCCGGAGAACCCGCGCGGCGTCGGCGTCACGACGGTGCTCAACGGGCCGGAGGCCGTGTACCGCCTCCGGCTCCCGCGACGCGCCGCCAACTTCGGGGTCGTGATCACGCAGCGAGCCCGCAGGAGCTTCGTCGAGCCGCGGATCGTCACGGGTCTCGACGAGAACCGCATCGTGGGCTACGCCGGGCTCCCATTCAGCTCGAACCCGTACCTCTCCGGCCCGTTCGGGTTCCAAGCGCGCTCCTCCGTCGCGGCGGCCCTGTCCCCCGCGCCCGGCGAGTATGCGATCGTCTTCGACAGCGCGACGCGGGCCGGCGCCGGTCGCTTCACGTTCCGCTTCTGGGTGAACGACGTGACGCCGCCGAGCGCGCGCCTGCTGGCCCGCAGGGTCGTCAGGGGGGCACCTGTCCTCGTCCGGGTCACGGACGCCGGCTCGGGCGTCGACCCGAGCTCGCTCGTGGCCTCGCTCGGCGGCCGTCCCGCCGAGGTCAGCTATCGCGCCGGCGTCGTCAGGGTCTCGACTGCCGGCATCCCGGCCGGGACGCACCGGCTGCGCCTCGCAGCGCACGACTACCAGGAGACCAAGAACACCGAGAACGTTGCGCGCGCCCTCCCGAATACGCGCGTGCTCACGGCCACGGTCACGATCCGCCGCTAGCCGGCTAGGTCTTTCGGTCGCGCTCCTCGATCGTGGGAAGCGCGTCCAGGTCGCGCTGGACCGAGCGGATGAACTCCTCGCTCTCGTCGTCGGGCGTGACGACGTGGAGGCGCGCCTTCCGCTTCTGACG
>DASSCD010000194.1:0-5090 GCA_035698005.1 Gaiellaceae bacterium
ATGTTCACCTATGTCGGGCTCTTCAGGCTCGCGCCGATTGCGCGGGAGAACCTCGAGAAGACCCCCCAGTACTTCGACAAGATCCACACGATCGTCGAGGCGGAGGGCGGCACTGTCGAGCGCTTCCTCGCTGTGATGGGCCCGTGGGAGTACCTCGGCATCTTCGAGTATCCCGATCTCGAGTCCGCGTTCCGCGTTCTCGCCAAGATCGCCAAGCTCGAGGTCTTCGAGACCGAGACGTTCCCCGCGGAGGACGTCAAGCTGTTCTGGAAGGCGCTCGTCTAAGCGTCGCGTCGCACCGGGACTGCCCGTGGGCCGCCGACAGGCGGCTCACGCCGTTTTGCACGTGCGATCGAGCCGTTCCTAGCGGGCGGCCCGCGCCACGTGCTCCCGCACGAGTCGCGCGAGCGCGCTCGCCCCGGCGGCGTTCAGGTGCAGCCCGTCCTTGCGGAACCAGGGCTTCCCGCGGCTCACCGCCTCCCAGTCGGCGATCTCGACCCCACGCCAGCGCTTCGCCTCGCGGCGGATCGCGGCGTTCGTCGGCCGGTAGATCGGGTTGGCCTCCCGTAGCGTCACCCAGACGACGCCGGAGGCGCCCTGCGCGTGCGCTGCCCGGATGATCCGGCGCATCCCCTGCCGGTAGCCGGTCGAGCCCTCGTTGTAGCCGACGTGGACGACGAGCACGTCCCCGAGGGAACGCCCACGGGCGCGCACGGCCTGGAGGGCGGTCGTGGGCACCTTCCCCTGGAACGCGCAACCCTCGGTGACGAGGCGGCGGCAGACGAGGAGGTCGAAACTCGTGTCGAAGGAACGGGTGAGCACCCGCCGCGCCGACGGGACGTAGTCGAGCGACGCCGAGATCGAGTCGCCGACGAAGGCGACGTGCGGCCGGGCCGCTGGCGCCGCCGAACCGGACGCCGACGCGAGCAGTGCGAGCGCGGCCACCCACACGGCGACGGCTGCCGTCCGCGGGCCCATGCGGTCGAGTATGCCCGCGCCGTCAGAAGCCGTCGCGGTCGACCGAGCTCGCAGCTCCCGGTTGCCTCCGTAGGCTTCGGCGGGTGAAGGTGCTCAGCGTCGTCGGGAACCGCCCGCAGTTCATCAAGTCGGCGCCGCTCTCGGCCGCGCTCCGGGAGAGCGGGATCAACGAGGTCGTCGTCCACACCGGGCAGCACTACGACCCCGCGCTGTCGCAGGTCTTCTTCGACGAGCTGGGGATCCCGGAGCCGCGCCACCGGCTCGACCTGCACACGGCCGAGGCGGTAGCGATGGAGCCCGCGATCGCCGCGTCGGTGCGGGTCGAGTCCCCCGATCTCGTCCTCGTCTACGGCGACACGAACTCGACGCTCGCAGGCGCGCGGGCAGGCGTCGACAGCGTCGTCCCGGTCGCGCACGTCGAGGCCGGGCTCCGCAGCGGCGACCTGACGATGCCGGAGGAGCACAACCGGATCGAGGTCGACCGCATCGCGTGGCTCCTCTTCTGTCCCGACGACCGCTCACGCACGACGCTCGACGAGGAGGGCGTGCTCGGTCGCACGTATGTCGTCGGAGACGTGATGGCGGACGCGGCGCGGCTCTTCGCGCCGATCGCGCGCGAGCGCTACCCGGTGCCGCTCGAGCCGCGGACCTACGTCGTCGCGACGATCCACCGGCAGGCCAACGTCTTCCAGCCGAGGCTCGGGCGCATCGTCGAGGGACTGAACAAGATCGAGGACCTGGTCGTGTTCCCCGCGCACCCCCGGACGCGCGCGCAGATCGAGCGCGAGGGGCTCGAGCTCGGCCCCCACGTCCGCCTGACCGAGCCGCTCAGCTACCTCGAGCTCGCGTCCCTGGCCTCGCAGGCGCGGGTCATCGTGACGGACTCGGGCGGCCTGCAGAAGGAGGCCTACTGGTACCGCGTCCCTTGCGTGACGGCGCGACCCTCGACCGAGTGGGTGGACACGGTCGCCATGGGCGCGAACGTCCTCGTCGACGACGACCCCGACGCGCTGGCCGCCGCGGTCGCAGGGGCGGCGCTGCCTGCGAAGCTCCCGGTCCTGTACGGGGACGGCCACGCGTCCGAGCGGATCACGCAGGTGCTCCTCGCTACGATGCCGGGCCGATGAGACGGGACGTCGCCATCGTCGGCGCCGGCTATGTCGGCGTGCCGCTCGCACAGGTGTTCGCGGACGCCGGGAAGGCAGTTGTTCTCGTCGACATCGACCCCGAGCGTGTGGATCGCCTGAACCGGGGCGAGAGCTACATCGAGGACGTCTCCTCCGAGGCGCTCGGCCCGCTGGTCGAGAGCGGCCTGGTCGCCGCGACGACGGACTACGACGCGCTGCGCGAGGCGGACGCGATCGTGGTCGCGCTGCCGACGCCACTCTCGCGCCAGCGCGAGCCCGACCTCCGGATCCTCAACGCCGCCTCGGCGGAGATCGCGACCCGCCTCCGGCCCGGGCACCTCGTCGTGCTCGAGTCGACGACGTACCCCGGCACGACGCGCGAACAGGTGCTGCCGATCCTCGAGGCGGGGAGCGGCCTCGTCGCGGGGGAGGACTTCCATCTCGCATTCTCGCCCGAGCGCGTCGACCCGGGCCGGGAGGACTGGACGACGAAGAACGTCCCCAAGGTCGTCGGCGGCGTCAACGAGGCCTCGACGGAGGCCGCCGCCGCCCTGTACGCGCCCGCGGTCGACGTCGTCCACCGCGTGTCCTCGCCCGAGGCCGCCGAGCTGACGAAGCTGCTCGAGAACATCTTCCGGTCGGTCAACATCGCCCTCGTCAACGAGCTCGCGCAGCTCTGCGACCGGATGCACATCGACGTGTGGGAGGTCGTCGAGGCGGCGGCCACGAAGCCATTCGGGTTCATGTCGTTCCAGCCCGGGCCAGGCCTGGGCGGGCACTGCATCCCGATCGACCCCTTCTACCTCACCTGGAAGGCGAGGGAGTACGGCTTCTACACCGAGTTCATCGAGCTCGCGGGAAAGGTGAACGAGTCGATGCCGTACTTCTGCCGCTCGCTCGTCTCCCAGGCGCTCAACCACTCGCTCGAGCTGTCGCTCAAGGGGGCGCGGATCCTCGTCGTCGGCGTCGCCTACAAGCCGGACATCTCGGACACGCGCGAGTCGCCGGCGGTGAAGCTGATGGGGCTTCTGGAGACGGCGGGCTCGGAGGTCTCCTACCACGACCCGCACGTCCCCTCGCTCGCCGAGAACGGCCTGAAGCTGACCTCCGTCCCGCTCGACCCGGGCGCGCACGACTGCGTCGTCGTCGTCACCAACCACTCGTCGATCGACTACGACCGGCTCGTCGAGGAGGCGAGGCTGGTCGTCGACCTGCGGAACGCCACGGGCGCGAACGGCAGACGCTCGGACAAGGTCTGGAAGTTGTGAGAACGCTCGGCTGCGCGCCGCCTTCGCGGGGGAGACAGTGTGCGCCCCGGGCAGCCCCCTTCTTCTCGGAAGCGTGCGGGACCTCCCGATTCCCCACACCCCTCCCCGCCCACGGGCCGGAGACCGGGCCGTGAGGATCGGCCAGGCCGGCCTCGGCCCCTGGGGGAAGAATCTCGCCCGCAACTTCGACGACCTGGCCGAGCTCGCCTGGCTCTGCGACGCGCGGCCGGACCGGCTCGCGGAGGGGCGAACCCGCTTCCCGGGCGCGCGGACGACCGAGACCTTCGAGGAGATGCTCGCCGACGACGAGCTCGAGGCCGTCGTCGTGGCCACGGACGTGCCGACCCACTATCGCCTCGCGAAACAGGCGCTCGAGGCGGGCAAGCACGTGTTCGTCGAGAAGCCGCCGGCGATGCGCGCGGAGGAGATCGACGAGCTCATCGCCCTCGCGGCGAAGCGCGACCGCGTCCTCATGCCGGGTCACCTGCTCCTGTACCACCCGGGTATCGGGAAGCTGAAGAGCCTCATCGACGCGGGCGAGCTGGGCGAGGTGCTGTGCCTGTACGGGAACCGACAGAACCTCGGTGTCGTGCGGTCCCACGAGAATGCGCTCTGGTCGCTCGGCGTACACGACCTCTCGGTGATCCTGCACCTGCTCGACGAGGAGCCCGAGGAGGCGATCGCCCTCGGGCGCGCGTTCCTGCAGGAGGGGGTCGAGGACGTCGTCTTCTGCTACCTCCGCTTTCCCTCCGGGAAGATCGCCCACATGCACCTGTCCTGGCTCGACCCGCACAAGATGCGCAAGATCACCGTCGTCGGGCGGGAGAAGATGGCGGTGTTCGACGACATGGAGCTCGACCGCAAGGTGACCGTGTACGACAAGTCCCCGGAGGAGCCCGAGGTCGGGGCGACCTTCGGCGAGTGGCGCACGCGGACGGGCGACATCTTCAGCCCGAAGATCCCGAACGACGAGCCGCTCCGGCTCGAGTGCACGGTGTTCCTCGAGCTCGTGCGCGGCGGGGGTGACCGGCGCAAGGTGGCGGAGGACGGAGCGCGGGTCGTCCGCGTGCTCGAGCGGCTCACGAACTCGCTCGATGGCGGCTGAGGTCCACCCCACCGCAATCGTCCATCCCGGCACGGTGCTCGGGGACGGCGTCCGCGTGCTGGAGCACGCAGTCGTGGGCAAGCAGCCCGTCCTCTCCCCGCGCTCGACCGCGAAGCGCGAGCCGCTGCCCCCCGCCGAGCTCGGCGACGGGACCGTGGTCTCCACGGGCGCCATCGTCTTCGCCGGCTCGCGGATCGGGGCGCGCGTCATCCTCGGCGACCAGTCGTGCGTCAGGGAGCGGGTGACGATCGGCGACGACGTCGTCCTCGGCCGCGGCTCCCTCGTCGAGAACGACACCACGATCGGCGCCATGTCCAGGATCCAGGCGCACGCCTACATCACCGCCTACTCGACGCTCGAGGAGCACGTCTTCGTGGCGCCCTGCGTCGTGACGACGAACGACGACTTCATGGGCCGGACCCAGCAGAGGCTCGAGCGCATCGCCGGCCCGACGATCAGGCGCGGCGCGCGCGTCGGCGGCGGGGCGATGCTCTGCCCCGGGGTCGTCATCGGCGAGGAGGCGTTCGTCGGCGCCGGTGCCGTCGTGACGAAGGACGTGCCGGACCGCACGGTCGTCGTCGGGAACCCGGCCCGGGTGCTGCGCGAGGTGCC
>DASSCD010000195.1:0-7704 GCA_035698005.1 Gaiellaceae bacterium
CGCCTCGCGGCCTCCCGCGGGGTCGTCGCCATCCACGACAAGGACGGCTGGCTCGGCGCGCCCGGCATCTTCCAGCGCGTCGCGGAGCGGGACGGGCTCACGCTTCGCGTGTGGCAGTCGGTCCCGCACGAGCGCGTTCACGAGCTCGAGGCGCTCGGCCTGCATTCGGGGATCGGCGGCGACTACCTGCGCATCGGCTACCTGAAGACGTTCATGGACGGGACGCTGGGTTCGCAGACGGCCTGGATGCTGGACGGTTCGGGCATCGTGATCACGAGCGGAGAAGAGCTCGCCGAGATCATCCGGGCGGGCGCACGGATCGGCTGGCCGGTCGGCGTTCACGCGATCGGCGACCGCGCGAACCGCGAGGCTCTCGACGCGTTCGAGGCGACACGCGGCGTCTGGGCGCCGCTCGGCCTCCGCCAGCGGGTCGAGCACGCGCAGTGCCTCGCGCCCGAGGACGTGTCCCGCTTCGCGGCGCTCGGCGTCGCCTGCTCCGTTCAGTTCAGCCATGCCCCCTCGGACCGCGACCTGGCCGAGAGGTTCTGGGGCGAGCGCGCCGACGGTGCGTATCTCTTCCGCTCGCTCCTCGACTCCGGCGCCGTCGTCGCGAACGGCTCGGACGCGCCCGTCGAGGAGCTCGACCCGCTCGCAGGCCTCCGGGCAGGCGTCCTGCGGACGATCGACGAGCGGCCCGCGTGGCATCCCGAGCAGTCGCTGACCGTCGAGGAGGCCCTGACCGCGACGATCGTCACTCCTGCCTGGCTCTCGGGCGACGAGCGCCGGCGCGGGAAGCTCCTCCCAGGGTACCTCGCCGACCTCGTCGTCCTCTCGCGCGACCCGCTCGAGTGCCCACCCGACGAGCTCGAGTCGGTCGAGGTCGTCGCCACGATGGTCGGCGGGCGCTGGACGCACGACCCGCCGCCCTGGGACTGATGGCGCGCCTCGGGCGGGACGAGGGCCGGCGGCTCTTCGGCCTCGACACCGCTGCGTACGACCGGGGTCGGCCGGGCCACGCCCCCGAGGTCTACGAGGTCCTCCGCGAGCGCTGCGGCCTCCGCCCGGGAACGAAGGTGCTCGAGGTCGGACCAGGGACGGGACAGGCCACGCGACGGCTCCTCGAGCTCGGCGCCGACCCGCTCGTCGGGATCGAGCCCGATACCGCTCTCGCCGACCTCCTCCGCGAGCGCTTCGGCGAACGCGTCGAGATCCGGGAGAGCACGCTCGAGGATGCGCAGCTCGAGGGCGACTTCGACCTCGTGGTCGCCGCATCATCGTTCCACTGGGTCGACGAGGACGTCGGGCTCGCGAGGATCCACGACTCGCTCCGGGCCGGAGGCTGGATCGCGCTCTGGTGGACGGCATTCGGGGACGGGAACCGCACCGACCCGTTCCGCCAGGCGACGGAGTCACTCCTGGAGACCCTTCCGCGCGGCCCGTCGGAGGTGAAGGACCGGCGGCCGTTCGCGCACGACGCCGAGAACCGGGTCGCGGCCCTCGAGCGTGCGGGCTTCGCCGAGGTCCTGCCGCGCCGCATCGAGTGGTGGCACACGTGGGACACCGACGGCATCCGCAGCCTCTTCGGGAGCTTTTCGCAATTTCTCTCGCTCGAGCCCGCTCGCCGGCAGAAGCTCCTGGACTCGATCGCCTTGATCGCGGAGCGGGACTTCGGCGGCCGCGTGACGAAGCCGGTCGTGACCGCGCTCTACACCGCGCGGAAGCCGGATCGCTGAGCGCCGCCTACAATCGGATCGTGGCCACCCGCACGATGCTGCCCGTCCACGAGGCGCCGACCTGCTCGGTCGCGGGCGCGGCCGAGATCGTGGGCTCGAAGTGGACGGTGCTCATCGTCCACGACCTCTCGGAGGGCCCGAGGCGGTTCACCGAGCTCGAGCGCTCGTGCGCCGGGATCAGCCCGCGCACGCTCGCAGAGCGCCTCCGCTGGCTCGAGTCCGAGGAGATCGTCGTCCGCTCGAGCTACCCGGAGTCGCCTCCGCGCGTCGAGTACGCGCTCACGGACAAGGGCAAGGCCCTGCTCCCGGTCGTCCGCGAGATGCGCCGTTTCGGGCACGAGTGGCTCGGCTGCGGCGTGCACGACACAGGCCCGGCCTGATCGAGCCGGTACGCGGGGCATGACCGGCGGCGGCTCGTCCATCCCGGCCGTCCAGCGGCTGCTGTCCACCCTCGCCGCGGGGAGACGCTGCGCCGAGGCGGGGACTGCGTTCGGGGAGGGCGCCACGGCGATCGCCGAGACCGCGCAGTCCCTCGTCACGGTCGAGCTCGACGAGGAGCGCGCGCAACTCGCACGGGCTCGACTGGACGGGCTCGCGAACGTGGAGCTCGTCGTCGGCGACTGGCGGGCCGTGCTCCCGGAGCGGGCGCCGTTCGAGCTCCTGTTCCTCGACGGCGGCGGACTGAAGCAGGAGCCGGAGGTGGTCGGGCCGCTGGCGGTCCGTCTCCTCGGTCAGGGAGGACTGCTCGTGATCGACGACCTGACGCCCGGCCTCGCCGGTCACGATCCGGCGCGCTCGTTCCTGCTCGAGCACGAGGAGCTCGTCGCGACGGAGATCCTGACGACGCCCCATACCGCGGCGATCGTGGCCGCGCGACGGTTCTAGCGCGTCAAGGCTCTCGCGACGACGCGGTCGCGAAGCCCGGTGGGCAGCCGCTCGATCCACGCCCTGATGTGCGCGTCGCGGCCGACGAGGTAGCGCGCCTTCGGGCGCTTGACGCCGAGCGCGTGCTCGACCGCCTTGGCGACCTCGTCGGGGTCGACGCCCGGCCCGCGCGCGAGAGCGACCTCGCGCACGCGAGCTACGGCAGGTGCGTAGAGCGCCGCACGTTCCTCGTCGAAGCCCTCGCTCAGCTCGTCGGCGCGCTCGGCGCCCTTGCGCCAGATCGGGGTCGCGATGCTTCCCGGCTCGACGATCGAGACCTCGACGCCGAGAGGCCGGAGCTCGATCCGCAGCGAGTCGGCGATTGCCTCGAGCGCGTGCTTCGAGGCGGCGTAGGGGCCGAGGAACGGGAGCGCGCTGCGCCCGCCGATCGAGCCCATCAGCACGACGCGGCCGCGCGCGCACCGGAGCGCCGGCAGCAGCGCTTGGACAACCGCGACCTGGCCGACGACGTTCACCTCGAGCTGGTGCCGGAGCTCCTCGAGCGGGACGAGTTCGAGCGGGGCGGCGATTGCGATTCCCGCGTTGTCGACGAGGCCGTGGAGCTCGCCGCCGATGGCGCTCGCCGCGGCCGAGATGTGGGCGGCATCCGTCACGTCGAGCTCGAGCGGTCGCACGCGGTGGTCTTCGAGGAGCGAGGCAGCCTCCGGCGTCCGGACACCCCCGTAGACCTGCCAGCCCGCCCGCGCGAGCCGGAGTGCGCACGCGAGCCCGATACCCGAGGAGGCGCCCGTGACGACGACGTTCTTCACGGGCACGATCGTCTCACGTCACTGCGCCCGTGCGACGGCTGGGTGCTTCGTCAGTCCGCGAGGCCCTTGTCGCGCAGCTCGGCGACCGCGCGCTCGGACTTCTCGAGCCCGGCGAGCCCCATGCCCTCGAGGATGCGCGGCGTCTTCGTGAACTGAATGTCGCGATAGTCGACGACCTGCCAGTGGTTCCCCGAGGGGTCGAGGAAGTCGTTCCTCCCCACCATGCGAGCGCCCGCCTCGCGCGCGCGCTCGAGCGTCGCAGACGCGTCGTCGACGACGAGGCCGAAATGGCCGGCGGTGACGGGCTTACCGCGCACCTCTTCGAGGGCGACGAACTGGTCGCCCAGGTCGACGAACGCCATGTTCCCGACGCTGCCGCGAAGCGAGACGTCGTCGAAGATCCGGCGGAAGAACCCGATCGTCTCCTCGCGGTCCGCGACCTCGACCGCGACGTGGTTGATCCCGACGAGGCGGGGCACGCGGTCAGCGTAACGGCGAGAAGCGGCTCAGGCGGGCTCGGCCCAGACGCCGGCGAGCTCGACGATCGTCGCCGCCGCGGCGGCCATGTCCTGCACGCTCGCCCACTCCCGCACCGAGTGGTACTCCTGGCCGCCGGTGAAGATGTTCGGCGTCGGCAGGCCCTGGGCGGAGAGCACCGCGCCGTCCGTCCCGCCGCGCGTGATCGCCATCGTCGGCTCGACCCCAGCGCGGCGGATCGCCTCGAGCGCGGCCTCGACGACGCGCGGGCTCTGCTCGATGTAGGGGCGCATGTTCCGATAGGAGTCGCGCACCTCGACCTCGAGGGCGGCGCGCGGCTCCCGCTCGGCAACCGCCGACACGAGTTCCCGGAGAAGCTCCACGTGCTGCTCGAGAAGGTCGTCGTCGTGGTCGCGGGCGATGAAGTCGACGATCGCCTCCTCCGCGTTCCCCGAGATCCGGTGCGGATGTACGTAGCCCTCCCGCTCCTCGGTCGTCTCGGGCGACAGCGTGTCCGCGGGAAGCGACTCGACGAGCTGCGCCGCGAGCTTGACGGCGTTGACGAGCTTGCCCTTCGCGGTGCCGGGATGCACCGAGAGCCCGCGGATCGTCACCCTGATCGACTTCGCCGAGAAGGTCTCGATCTCGAGCTCGCCGAGCCCGGAGCCGTCGAGCGTGTAGGCCACGTCCGCCCCGAAGGCGTCGAGGTCGAAGTCCTCCGCGCCGCGGCCGACCTCCTCGTCGACGGTGAACGCCACGCGCAGCGGGGCGCGACGGCGCTCCGGATGGCGCACGAGATACGAGAGCGCGGCCATGATCTCCGCGATCCCGGCCTTGTCGTCGGCGCCGAGGAGCGTCGTCCCGTCGCTCGTGACGATGTCGTGGCCGACGCGCTCGGCAAGCGCGGGGAGCGCGGCCGGATCGAGCACCTGGCGCGCGTCGCCGGGGAGCTCGATCGGGTCGCCGGCCCAGGCGTGGTGCACGATCGGGGAGACGCCGTCGGCGGTGACGTCGGGCGTCGTGTCGACGTGGGCGATGAGTCCGACCGTCGGCACGCCCTCGGCCCCGGGCAGGCTCGCGAAGACGTTCGATTCCTCCGTCAACCGCGCGTCCTCGACGCCGAGCTCGCGCAGCTCGTCGACGAGGAGCCGCGAGAGCTCGAGCTGCTTCTCCGTGCTCGGCCGCTCCGGGACCCGGTACGCGCCCTGCGTGTCGATCCGCGCGTAGCGGAGGAACCGCTCGAGCACGTCCCCCGCGAGCTCCTCCGCGAGCGGGCTCGCGAACGGGACGGCGATCGCCTCAGGCCTGGCCAAGCTCACCCAGCCGCGTGAAGACCTCGCGCATCGTCGCCACGCCGAGCTCGATGCTCTCCTCCGGCACGTTCTCGTTCGGCGCGTGGACGTTGCACTCGCTCTCGATGCCGAAGCCGGTCGCGAACGTCGGCAGGCCGCGGTCGACGAGGCTCGCGTAGATGGGGAGCGTGCCCCCGGACCGCACCAGGGCGGGCCGCGCACCGACGACCTGCTCGAACGCGTCGGCGGCGAGGCGGAGCGCGTCGGCACCCGTCGGCGTCAAGGCGGGCCTCCCACTGTTCTTCAGCGTGATCTCGAGCTCGGCCCCGGCGGGCAGCGCCTCGCGCACGAGCCGCTCGAACGCGGTCCGGATCGTGTCCGGGTCCTGACCGGGCGCGAGCCGCATGGACACGTTCGCGCGCGCCTCGACCGGAAGGACCGTCTTCACGAGATCCGGGGAGCCGCTCGCGATCCCGTTCACGTCGAGCGACGTGTCCGCGAAGGTGCGCAGGTAGAAGTCCTCGGCGGCACCCGGCACGATCGGCGCGGCGCCCTGGTTCTCGAGCTGCTCCGAGCCCGAGGGCAGTCCCGCCCAGGTCTCCAGCTCCTCGGCCGACGGTTCGAGGACCCCCTGACGGAGCTCGTCTCGAAGGCGCCCGTCCGCGCCGGGGAGGACCGGGGCCAGCGCCGCCATCAGCGCATGCGTGGCGTTCAGCGCGGCGGCGCCGAACATGCCCGAGTGCATGTCCGTCCCGCCGGTGCGGACGTGCAGGTGGAGGTAGACCATGCCCCGCACGCCGACC
The DNA here is from genome assembly GCA_035698005.1 of Gaiellaceae bacterium. GTDB lineage: Bacteria > Actinomycetota > Thermoleophilia > Gaiellales > Gaiellaceae > GMQP-bins7. Next base: position 6,000 of record DASSCD010000195.1, read on the forward strand.
ATGAATGCCGGTTGGCCGCGCCGGATCATCGAGCCGTCGAGGATGATCGCCGCGTCGGCGCGGCCCTCGTCCGCATCGACCCACTCGACGATCGAGGTGCCGCCGATCTCCTCCTCGCCGTCGAAGGCGAAGCGGACGTTCACCGGGAGGGCGCCTTCCCCGGCGAGCTGTCGCACCGCCTCCACGAGGAGGAACGTGTTCCCCTTGTCGTCGGCGACGCCGCGCGCGTAGAGGCGCCCGTCGCGCGGCGTGAGCTCGAACGGCGGCGACTCCCAGAGGTCGAGGGGGTCCGGCGGCTGCACGTCGAAGTGCGCGTAGCAGAGGATCGTCGGGGCCGACTCCCGGCTCTCCGACGCCGCGACCTCGCCGATCACGAGGGGCCGCGCGCCCCACGGCACGAGCTCTGCTCTGCCGCCGCTCGTGCGGATCAGGCTCACGACCCACTCGGCAGCGTCGGCGATGTCCCCCGCGTGGGCGGAGTCGGCGCTGACCGACGGGATCGCGATCAGCTCGGCGAGCTGGTCGTGCAGCTCCTGACGGGTGGGTGCCACGGGCGCGGAGTGTAGTCGGGGCGCGTCGCGCCCCGCCCGCGCCTCGGGCGCCGAAGGAGGGCTTGGCGAAACACGCCCTGTGCCGCCTGGAAGCGCTGGATCGCTCCGAGGCGGCGTTCTCCGTCGCCCCAATACCTCGAGTATCGGGGCTCCCTGCGTCCTTGCCTCGTGACGACCAGCGGAATCCCGCCCGCGAGGCCCGTTCCGCCAAGCCCTCCTAGCCGAAGCTCTCGTCGAGCGCGACCTCGTAGATCTCGACCCCGGTGCGCCGGCCCATCGCGTCGCTCGGCGGGGACATCGCGTTCAGCGCCTCATGGGCGCGACGCATGTCGTCCTCGCTGTTCGAGAACGCGAGCCCGAGCGTGACACCGTTGTCGCGGTCGACGAGCTGGACGAAGCGGTTGACCGTCTCCATCAGCGTCTGCAGCTCCGCGGGCGCGTCGGGGGGCAGCTCGCCCGACTGCATCTGCCGCCGCATCTCCGCGATCTGCTCGTCGATGCTGCCGACGTCGACGCCCTCGAACCGTGCGATACGTACGTGCATCTCTCCTCCTCTCGGATTGCCGTGCCTAGCCTAAGCCGTCCGGGTCGAGGACCGGGTAGGCGGCGCGCGCGTCGAGGCAGTCGGCCGCGTACAGCGCGACTCCGAGGTCTCCCGTCCACAGCGAGTGGCGGCCGCGGCCACGCTGTTCGCGCTCGCGCCGCGCCTGGTCGAGCGCGTGCACGGCGAAGCGACGGGCCCGGTCGAGCCAGCACTCGTCGCCCGTTCGCTCGAACGCCGCGAGCAGCGCGTACCCGTTCCCGGCAGTGCCGTGGCAGATCGAGGGGCCCTTGTCGTCGCCGTGCGGCCCCGCCCGCCAGCACAGCTCGGCGCCTGCGAGAAGGAGCTCCTCGTCCACGTAACCGCCCGCGGCGACGACCATCCCGGGCGCCCCGGCGCACCACTGCAGCCGGATCTGTCCGTCGGGGCCGGGGAGGGTCGGGCGGTCGCGCGGAGGCCAGTTGGCGAGACCGTCCTCGACGACGGCGAGCCGGTCGAGGATCGCGGCGGTCTCCCGCTCGAGTGTCGCCCGGCGACCGTCGTCGAGCGCGGGGGCGAGTGCCTGGACGATGCCGACGAGCCCGTGCGGAGGCGTGAGCGCGCGCTGCTCCTG
>DASSCD010000196.1:0-3398 GCA_035698005.1 Gaiellaceae bacterium
GTTGCCGGCGCCCTTGCGGACAGCGAGCTTCCGGGGAGAGGGCTCGTGCTCGTCCGCGACCTCCTCGTGCGGGCGCTCGACCCCCCCGACCAGCTCCACGGTGATGCGGAGGAGGTTCTTCGCGGTCGCCTCGTACAGGCGTGAGCGGCGGACGAGCCGCGGCAGGAGGAGCTCCGCCGTCTCGTGGATCGTGCCGCCCGTGAGGGCGGCGAGCGCACGGACGAGGCGCTCGGGGAGCGAGACGAGGAACCGCGTCGGCCGGCGCACGCGCCGCGCCCCGGGGCTAGGACTCTGACGCGGACGGCTCCGCGGCCTCGGGCTTCGCGCCGACCGCGATCCCGCCGAAGAGCGCCATGCCCTCGAGCGTCAGCGTCGGCGCAGTGGGATCGTTCGCGCCGAGCGCCTTGACGTCGACGCCGCCGAAGAGCGCCTTGACATTCGACTCGACCTGCCAGCCGGCGGGAATGCGAACCGCGATCCCGCCGAAAAGCGTGCTCACCCTCAGGCGGGCGTCGGGCGCGAGCTGCGCATCGCGCAGGTCCACCGCGATCCCACCGAGCCAGGCGAACATCGACCCGCCGCGGAAGCCCGTGGCACGGCTCTTCAGGTCGATCCCGTTCAGCACCGCGACGAGCGCCACCTCGTCGCTCTCCTCGTCGCCGCGCGAGGGCAGCGCGCGCTTGGTGATCGCGGCAGCGGTGATCATGCCGAGCCAGGCGCCGAACTCGAGCAGGAGGAGTGTCTTCAGGAGGCGCCGCACGACCGGAGCCTAGCCGCCGCTAGCATGGCCGCGATGGAGGCGGAGATCATCCGCGCGGCGCTGGCGGACGCGTTCCCGGACGCGGCCGAGCTCGAGGTCGAGGACCGGACCGGAGGCGGCGACCACTTCCAGGTCACGCTCGCAGACCCCGGTTTCGACGGGCTGTCGCTCCTCGACCAGCACCGACGCGTGAACGAGGCCCTCGACCCGATGCTCCGGGACGGCTCCATCCACGAGCTGCGCATTCGAACCCGAGTCCCGACGAAAGGAACGTCATGAAGGAGCTCCGCGAGCAGATCGAGGACGTCATCAGGGACGAGCCGGTCGCGCTCTTCATGAAGGGCACGCCGCAGGCGATCATGTGCGGCAATTCGTACCGTGCGCTCACGGCACTGCACGCGGCGGGGGCGCCGGTGACGACCGTCGACATCCTCCCCGACCCGCGCATTCGCGAGGAGCTCTCGTCGCTCTCCGGCTGGCCGACGATCCCGCAGGTGTTCGTCAAGGGCGAGCTCATCGGCGGCGCGGACATCACCGAGGAGCTGCTCGAGTCGGGTGACCTGCACCGGAAGCTCGACGAGGCGCTCGGCGCCGAGCGCGGTCAGGACGTCAGGACGGTCTCGCTCGAGCTCGCCTGACACCCCCGGCGCGGGACTTCCATTTCGCCCCTCCCCGAGTACGCTCAGACGGTGCAGGGGGAGGTTCTCGACGTGCTGCGCGCGTGGTATGCGGCGCAGTGCAACGGTGCTTGGGAACAGGAGTACGGGGTCACGATCGGGACCCTGGAGGACTCGGGCTGGCAACTGCGTGTCGACCTCGTCGGCACCGCGCTCGCGGGCGCCGAGCTTCCCCGCGAGCTGACCGTCCGCGGCGACGGAGACTGGGTCGAGGTTTGGAGCGACGGCTTCACCTTCAACGCGAACGGCGGCGTCGCCAACCTCCGGGACCTGCTCGCCGCCTTCGCCGGCTTCGCCGAGCACTCGGGCGTCCCGGCCTAGCTTCCCGCCAGCTTCCGCCCGTGCCACGATGGGCCGGCTCATGCCGACAGGCCCGTCCTTCGAAGGGCACATGCAGGTCGGGCCCGCCCGGCTCTACTGCCGGGTCGTCGGCGAAGGTCCGCCGGTCGTCGTGCTGCACGGCGGGCCGGACTTCGACCACACGTACCTGCTGCCGGAGCTGGACGGGCTCGCCGACGCGGCCCGGCTCGTGTACTACGACCAGCGAGGGCGCGGTCGGTCGGCGGAGGGCGTCGAGCCGACCGATGTCTCGATCGAGTCGGAGGTCGCCGACCTCGACGGCCTCCGCGACGCCCTCGGCTTCGGGTCCGTCGCGGTCCTGGGCCACTCGTGGGGCGGCGCCCTGGCGATGGAGTACGCGACGCGCCGCCCGGACCGCGTCTCCCACCTGATCCTCGTGAACACGGCACCTGCGTCGGGCGAGGACGCGCTCCTCATGCGGGAGCACTTCCGCCGCGCGCGGCCGGACGGAGACGTCGAGCGGATGGAGAAGATCGCGTCGAGCGCCGCCTACCGGGCCGGCGACGTCGAGACGGAGGCCGCCTACTACCGGATCCACTACCGCATCGCGCTGCGGGGGCCCGAGCAGGTCGACGAGGTGGTGAGGCGGCTGCGACTGCACTTCACGGAGAAGGGCATCCTCACGGCGCGCGCGATCGAGGAGCGGCTGTACGCCGAGACCTGGAACAGCGCCGGGTACGACCTGCTTCCGAAGCTTCGCTCCCTCGAGGTCCCGGCGCTCGTCCTGCACGGGGAGGACGACTTCGTGCCCGTCGAGCTCGTCGCGCGCATCGCGGACGCATTGCCGAACGGACGCCTGGTCGTGCTGCCGGAGTGCGGGCACTTCGCGTACCTCGAGGCGCCCGACGCCGTCCACGAGCACGTCAGGGCGCTGTTCGAGACGATCTAGGCGGCGGCGTCGATCCGGTCGGCGAGCTCGCGCGAGATCGCGTGCGCGCCGCTCCGCGTGCGGACGGTGACCGGCCCCGCGAAGGGGGCGTGCGCCACCACCTCGACCTGCGACCCGGGGACGAGACCGAGCTCGTCGAGGTAGCGGAGGAGATCGGGATCGCCGTCGGGGACGCGCGATACCGAGCCGCGCTCCCCGGGCTCGAGGTCGGCGAGCGTCCGCCCGCCGCCGGGGACGAGCCGCAGCTCGCGGTCCGGGATCGGGTCGCCGTGGGGGTCGTGCGTCGGGAACCCGAGCTCGGCGTCGATCTTCGCCTCGAGCTCCTCCGAGAGCACATGCTCGAGCCGGTCCGCCTCGGCGTGCACTTCGTCGAGCGAGAGGCCGAGCCGGTCCGCGAGGTAGCGCTCGAGCAGCCGGTGGTGGCGGAGCATCTCGAGTGCCCGCTGCCGCCCCTCCGCCGTGAGGATGACTCCACGGTAGGGCGCGCGCTCGACGAGTCCGAGCTCGGCGAGACGCTTCGCCATCGCGGTCGCGGAAGGCGCACTGACGCTCATTCGCGCCGCGAGCGCGGACGTGGTCGCCCGCTCGCCCGTGGCCTCGAGCGCGTAGATCGCCTTCAGGTAGTCCTGGGTCGCGGGAGTCAGGTCCGGTGTTGCGGGCATCTCACTTTGAGACTACAGTACGAATCGGATTTAGTCATGGCTAAAAACCC
>DASSCD010000197.1:0-8594 GCA_035698005.1 Gaiellaceae bacterium
GGTCCGGCCGCCCTCGCGCACGTGCGCGACGAGCGCCGCGATCAGGGACGACTTGCCGGCGCCGGGCGGGCCGGTGACCCCGACGACGGTGGCGTTGCCGGTCTGGGCATAGAGCTCGCGCACGAGCGGGTAGGCGACCGGGTCGCCGTTCTCGACGAGCGAGATGGCCCGCGCGAGGGCCCGGCTGTCGCCGGCGCGGACACCGGCGACGAGCTCCTCGAGCGTCCACTCCCTGCGCGCCACGGAGTGCAATCTACGCACGACACGCCGGTAGCAGCCGCCCTGAGGCTGACAGTCACCTCGTGGTGGGTGGCTGTCGCCGAAGGTGACCGCCACCTGCGTTCGCGGCCTACGTGGCCGAGCGCCGCGACTCGCGCTCGCGGCGGTGCTCGATCTCCTCGAGCAGCGAGGCGATGCGATCGAGCCCGCCCCGGGCCGAGCCGTCGCTGGCGCCCGCGAGCGCGAGCTCGGGGGTGGGCAGCGTGAGCTCCGGCTCGAGCGGGGTGCCGTCGATCGCGCTGGCGGCCGCTTCGGCGTAGGCGTCGAGCACCTCGCTCTCGTCCGCCTGCGCGACGGGCAGCCAGCGGGTCACGAGCAGCGTCAGGAAGGCTGCGACGAGATAGACGACGCCCGCGACCGCCCAGACCCAGCGCGGCCCGTACGCGTCGGTCAGCACGCCGGCGGCGGCCATCGCCAGCCCGAGGATGGCGTAGTTCGTGCTCATGATCGTCGCGAGCGCCCGACCGCGGTACCGGTCGGGCGCGCCGCGCTGCACGAGCAGCTGGTTCGAGATGATCGCGGCGCCGTTCCCGGCGGCGCCGACGACGACGAGCGGAACCGCAATCCAGATCGTCGGGCTCAGGGCGGCGCCGCCCCAGCCGAGCGCCATCAGCGCGATCGCGCTCGCATAATGGCGTCGCAGGCCGAGGAGGCCGAGCGAGGGCGCGGCCAGGTAGCTCCCGAGCGCGAGCCCGACTCCGCTCGCCGCCACGAGGATCCCGAACCCCACGTTCCCCGAGTCGAGCGTCTCCTTCGCGAACACGACCTCCGCGACGTTGATCGCGGCGCTGCCGAGCAGCACGACGTTCCAGACGATCAGCACGGTCCGCAGGGGCGGGGACGTGAGCACGAGCCGGAAGCCGTCGGACACGTCGCGCCAGTGGCCGCGTGTCAGCGACTCCTCGGACCGAAGCGCACGGTCGGGGATCCGGAAGACGAGGATGGCGGAGACGAGGAAGGTCAGGGCGTTGACGACGTACGGCACCGACGGGCTCCAGGTCGTCAGCATCAGGCCGCCGACCACCGGGCCGACCATCCAGGCGATCGTCTCGATGGTCTGAAGCAGCGAGTTCGCGTTCGTCAGCTCCTCGTCGGGGACGAGGTTCGGCAGGCCCGCGTAGACGGCCGGCCGGAAGAACCCGGTCGCGATGCCGGCGACCGCAGCCAGCCCCACGATCCCTGCCGGCTCGCCCACGAACGGGAGCGCCGCGAAGACGCCGACACGCACGAGGTCGGAGACGACCATGAGCCGACGCCGGGAGAGGCGGTCGACGAGCGGGCCGAGCAGGAGCCCGATGAGCACGATGGGCAGGAAGTCCGCGATGAGGAGCGCCGCGACCCAGACGCCCGAGCCCGTGCGGTCGTAGACGTCGACGGTGAGCACGATCGCGGCCAGGTACGTGCCGAAGCTCGACCCGGCCGTGGCGAGGAAGAGGAGGCCGAACGAGGGCGAGCGGCGCAGGAGACCGAGGCGGCTGGTGCTCTCCACGTCTGGGGTTGACGCTACCACCTGCTCCGGCTTCCCTCTACGGCCTCTTCCAGCCCTGTCCGACGGCGGCGTGGCCGACCGGGGCGTCAGCGTGAGGACGCGTGAGCCGCGCCGTCACGCTCCGCGCATCGCACTCGCCATCCGCTTCGCCACGGTGCGCGCGAGGTGAAGCTCCTCTGAACGTGGCGGCGTGGTGAGCGCGGACCCGACGGTGATCGTCACGTGTGCGCGCGAGCGCATGAGCGCGATGAGGTCCACGTACGCGGTGATCTCCCCTTGCGGGGTCCTGCCAGTGATCGTCGCGCGGTACGCGACCGTCCGGTCGGACAGGCGCGGGAAGGGGATCGGGCGCAGCGAGATCAGCCGCGCGCCCTGTTGGGCGAGCTGCCGGCGCAGGAGCGACCGCGCGCACTGGAGGCCCGCTCGACCCGTGGCGCGCCGCCAGGCGGCGCTCGCGTCCGCACGCGACTCGTACACCTCCGATGCAGAGGCGGCGATCATCAGCCCGACGGCGAACCGGCGACCAACGGCGTCGCCGGTGAGCGTGAGGTCGGACGCGTCGAGGCCGGCGCAGTAGAAGTCGACGTCCGGCGTGGGGCTTCCGGCCCTGGACCCCGGCAGGTCGGACTGGCGGACGAGCATCGCCTTCGCCCGCGCCTCGTCGGCGGGCGTGATCTGCCTCTGCGGGTCGCCCCGTGCAGCCAGCGACGCGCCGGTGACGACGAGCGAGGCGAATATGACGAGCGCGAGCTGACGGCGCACGTGTCTCAGCATACGGATCATGGCTCGTAGGCAAGGTTCGGGCGCAGCCAGCGCTCGACCTCCTCGACAGCCATCCCCTTCCGCCCCGCGTAGTCGGCGACCTGATCGCGGTCGACCCTGCCGAGCGAGAAGTAGCGCGCCTGCGGGTGGCCGAGATAGATGCCGCTCACGCTCGCCCCGGGCAGCATCGCGAAGGACTCCGTGAGCGAGACCCCGGCTCGCCCGGCGTCGAGCAGCGCGAAGAGCGTCCCCTTCTCCGTGTGGTCCGGGCAAGCCGGGTAGCCGTACGCCGGACGGATGCCGCGGAATCGCTCCTCGAGCAGGGCGTCGCCGGAGAGGTGCTCGCCCGGTGCGTACCACTCACGCCGAGCAACCTGGTGCAGCCACTCCGCGAACGCTTCCGCGAGGCGGTCGGCGAGCGCGCTCACCATGATCGCGCGGTAGTCGTCGCCCTCGGCGGCGAAACGGGCGGACAGCTCCTCGGTCCCGTGGATCGAGACCGCGAACGCGCCGACGTGATCCGGGAGCCCAGCCTCGGCCGGGGCCACGAAGTCCGCCAGCGACCGGTTCGGCCTCGAGTCGCCGTGGTCGGACTGCTGGCGGAGCATCGGGAAGCGGACACCGCCGTCGAGCACGACGTCGTCACCGTCGGCGAGCGCGGGCCAGAACCCGTACACGCCCCCCGCGCGCAGTAGCCCGTCGGCGACGACCTCGTCGAGCAGCGCGTTCGCGGCTTCGTAAAGATCGCGCGCCGCGGGGCCCTTCTCCGGGTCGTCGAGGATCGCTGGATAACGCCCCTTCAGCTCCCAGGCGTGGAAGAAGAAGGTCCAGTCGACGTACTCGCGCAGGGTCGCGAGCTCGGGCTCGACGAGGCGGGAGCCGAGGAACGCCGGGACCGCGAGGTCCTCCTCGTGCCACTCGATCGGCGTCCGGTTCGCACGGGCGTCGGCGAGCGGGAGGAGCGGCTTGCGGCCCCGCTCGGCGAAGAGGCCGCGCAGACGCTCCTGGTCGGCACGGTTCTCGACGTCGAGCCGCGCGCGGCGGTCGCCGTCGAGGAGGTCGCCGACGACGCCGACCACGCGCGAGGCGTCGAGGACGTACACCGTGGGCGAGGAGTACTCGGGAGCGATGCGGACCGCCGTGTGCTGCTTCGAGGTCGTCGCCCCTCCGATCAGCAGCGGGAGGTCGAGTCCGCGCCGGTCCATCTCCTTCGCGACGTGGACCATCTCGTCGAGGGAGGGCGTGATGAGGCCCGAGAGGCCGACGATGTCGCAGCCCTGCTCGACGGCGGTGTCGAGGATCTTGTCCGCCGGCACCATGACGCCGAGGTCGACGACCTCGTACCCGTTGCACCCGAGGACGACCCCGACGATGTTCTTGCCGATGTCGTGCACGTCGCCCTTGACGGTCGCGAGCAGGACGCGCGCGGCGGACGAGCGCTCCGTCTTCTCGGCCTCCATGAACGGCTCCAGGTAGGAGACCGCTCGCTTCATCGCGCGTGCGCTCTTCACCACCTGCGGCAGGAACATCTTCCCCGACCCGAACAGGTCCCCGACGATCTTCATGCCGTCCATCAACGGTCCCTCGATGACGTCGAGCGGCCTGGCTGCGGCGCTCCTTGCCTCCTCCGCGTCCTCCTCGATGAAGTCGACCACCCCGTGCACGAGCGCGTGCGCGAGCCGTTCCTCGACCGGCGCCTCGCGCCAGGACAGGTCGAGCTCGCGCTGCATCGCGCCACCGGTGACCGTGGCCGCGAGCTCGACGAGGCGCTCGGTCGCGTCCGGGCGGCGATCGAAGAGGACGTCCTCGACCCGCTCGAGGAGCTCGGGCTCGATGTCCTCGTAGACCGCGAGCTGCCCCGCGTTGACGATGCCGAGGTCGAGGCCCGCGCGGATCGCGTGGTAGAGGAACGACGCGTGCATCGCCTCGCGCACGGCGTCGTTCCCGCGGAACGCGAAGGACAGGTTCGAGATCCCGCCCGAGACGAGCGCGCCCGGGCACCGCTGCTCGAGGCGCGGGATCGCGTCGACGAACGCCTTCGCGAAGCCCGCGTGCTCCTCGATCCCGGTCGCGACGGCGAGCACGTTCGGGTCGAGCACGATGTCCTCCGGCGCGAAACCGGCCTCCCCGATGAGGAGGTCGTACGCACGGCCGAGGATCTCCACCTTTCGCTCCACCGTCTCCGCCTGCCCCTGCTCGTCGAAGGCCATGACGACGACGCCCGCCCCGTAGCGGCGGATCGTCCGCGCCTGCTCGAGGAACGCCTCCTCGCCCTCCTTCAGCGAGATCGAGTTGACGACGCCCTTGCCCTGCAGGCACTTGAGGCCCGCCTCGAGCGCCGAGAAGCGCGAGCTGTCGACCATGATCGGCAGCCGCGCGGCCTCGGGCTCGGTCGCAAGGAGGTTGAGGAACGTCGTCATCGCCTGCTCGGCGTCGAGCAGGTCCGCGTCCATGTTGACGTCGAGCAGGTTGGCCCCGCCGCGCACCTGGTCGAGGGCGACGTCGACGGCCCCCGTGAAGTCGTCGGCCTCGATCAGCCGCCGGAACCGCGCCGAGCCGGTCACGTTCGTTCGTTCCCCCACGACGACGAATCCCGTCTCCGGCCGGATGACGAAGGGGTCGAGCCCGGAGAAGCGCGGGAGCGTCGAGCGCTCGGGCACGCGCCGCGGCGGCAGGCCGGAGACCGCGCGAGCGATCTGGCGCGTGTGCTCCGGCGTCGTCCCGCAGCAGCCGCCCACGAGGTTCACGAGGCCGTCCTCGGCGAACGCGCGCAGGAAGCGGCTCGTGTCCCCGGGCTGCTCGTCGTGGAGGCCGAGCTCGTTCGGCAGCCCCGCGTTCGGGTGGCAGGAGACGTACGTCGAAGCGACGCCGGCGAGGCTCTCGAGGAACGGGCGCATCTCGGTCGCGCCGAGCGAGCAGTTGACGCCGACGATCAGCGGCTCGGCGTGCTCGACCGAGATCCAGAACGCGTCCGAGGTCTGTCCGGAGAGGTTGCGCCCGCTCTTGTCGACGGCGGTGAAGGAGAGCCAGAGCGGCAGCTCGGGCGCCACCTCGCGCGCGGCGACGATCGCCGCCTTGGCGTTCAGCGTGTCGAAGACCGTCTCGATCATGAGCAGGTCGACGCCCCCGTCCCTGAGCGCGGCCACCTGCTCCTCGTACGCCTCGCGCACCCCGTCGAACGTCACCGCGCGATAGGCGGCGTCTTCGACCTTCGGCGAGAGGGAGAGCGTCACGTTCAGCGGCCCGACCGAGCCCGCGACGAAACGCGGCTGCTCGGGCGTCTTCGCCGTCCACTCGTCGGCCGCACGCCGCGCGAGTCGGGCTCCCTCCAGGCTCATCGCGGCCGCCGCGTCCTCGAGCGAGTAGTCCCCCTGCCCGATGCGCGTCGCCGTGAAGGTGTTCGTCGTCGTAATGTCCGCGCCCGCCGCGAAGTAGTCGTCGTGGATGCCCGAGACGACATGCGGCTGCGTCAGGTTCAGCAGGTCGGGGTCGCCCTTGACGTCGTGCGTGTGGTCGCGGAACCGCTCGCCCCGGTACTCCTCCTCGGAGAGCCCTCGACGGTGGATCAGGACACCCCACGACCCGTCGAGCACGAGGATGCGCTCGGCAAGGAGGGCTTCGAGCTGTGTGCGGGTGTCCTTCACGAAATTCGCTCCCGCCTAGAGAGTCGGGAGCCGGACGGCCCGCGAGGCTCTTTAGGCGTTTGGTGACCCGGTCGCCAAGCTGCCGTTCAAAGCTCTCCGGGTACGCCGAAGGCTAGCGAACGCGAACGCTGCTCCGCGAAGGACTCCGGGCCGAGGCCCTAGCCCGCGAAGGCCGCGAGGGCCTGGCGGCCGTCCCCGACGATCGGGTCGCCGTGCGCGAGGAGGAGGTGCTCGAACTCGAGCTCGTCGGCGAGCCGCCGGTACGCCGCGCGCAGCCCGCTCTTCGTCCCCTCGGGATCGTCCATGAAGCGGTCTGGGACGAAGACGAGAGGACCGCCCTCGTCCGCCCTCACCGCGCCGTCGGCCAGTGCGAGCGCGCCCCGCGTGGGGATGTGCAGCGCCGACTCGTCGGGGCAGATCGCGCCCACCTCGTGAACGACGATTCCTCCGGGCAGCTCGTCGCCGACGTCGAAGGGCTCCACCTGCTCGCCGTGCGTGAACTCGTGCAACCCGGCGCGCGAGCAGCGCACCGTCGCGCCGAAGCGCTCGGCGAGGTCGCCGCTCGAGCGGTAGTGGTGGCGGTTCGTCAGGAGGACGTCCGTCGGCGGCCCCTGCTCCTGGAGTCGGTCGAGGATCTCGGGCGACGTCAGCGGGTCGATGACCACTCGCTCCTCGGGGAGGTAGTACGAGTGCACCAGGATCTCCCACCTCGGGTGCCGTGACGTCCAGTGCCAGATCCCGGGTGTGATCTCCTCCACCATTGCTAGCCGGTCGTCCTCCCGGACACCGCGAGCTGGTTCTCGGCGTGGACGATGCGCTGCTCGAGCTGCCAACGGTCGGCCTGCGACTCGCCGGCGTCGACGCGCTCGAGCTCGGCCTTCGCCGCCTCGAGCTGCTCGCGCGCCCGCTCGTCGTCGATCGCCTGCACGTTGACGGCGTCGTCGACGAGGGCGAGCGCCCGGTCGAGCTCGACCTTGAAGAACCCCGGCCCGGTCGCGAACTCGAGGACCTCGTTCTGGTCGAGGTGGATGCGTGTCGAGCCCGCCTTCAGCGTCGCGACGAGCGGTGCGTGCCGTGCGAGGACGCCGATCTCCCCCGCCGCGCCCGGCACGATCACCATCTCCGCCTCGCCGTCGAAGGCAGCCCCGTCCGGCGTCACGAGCGCGACGTCGAACTTCGGGTGGACATCCGCCATGTCGAGCGCTAGGCCGCGACGGCCTCGGACTCGCGCGCCTTCTCGACGGCGTCCTCGATCGTCCCGACCATGTAGAAAGCCGACTCGCCGAGCTCGTCGTGCTCGCCTTCGATGATCGCGCGGAAGCCGCGGATCGTGTCCTCGAGCTTGACGTACTTCCCGGGCGTCCCGGTGAACTGCTCGGCGACGAAGTTCGGCTGCGAGAGGAACCGCTCGATGCGGCGCGCGCGGCCGACGACGAGCTTGTCCTCGTCGGTGAGCTCGTCCATGCCGAGGATGGCGATGATGTCCTGCAGGTCCTTGTACCGCTGCAGGATCTGGAGGACGTCGGTGGCGGTCTGGTAGTGGTCGTCCGACACGATCCCGGGCTGGAGCGCGCGGGAGGTCGAGTCGAGCGGGTCGACGGCCGGGTAGATGCCCTTTTCGACGATCGCGCGCGAGAGCACGACGGTCGAGTCCAGGTGTGCGAACGTGTTCGCCGGCGCCGGGTCGGTGAGGTCGTCTGCGGGGACGTAGATCGCCTGCACCGAGGTCACCGAGCCTGTCCTCGTGGAGGTGATCCGCTCCTGCAGCTGCCCCATCTCCGTCGCGAGCGTCGGCTGGTAGCCGACCGCGCTCGGCATGCGGCCGAGGAGCGCCGACACCTCCGAGCCCGCCTGCACGAAGCGGAAGATGTTGTCGATGAAGAGGAGGACGTCCTGGCCCTGGTCGCGGAAGTACTCGGCCATGGTGAGGCCGGAGAGGCCGACGCGGAGGCGTGCGCCCGGCGGCTCGTTCATCTGCCCGTAGACGAGGGCGACCTTGTCGATCACCCCGGACTCGTTCATCTCGAGCCAGAGGTCGTTGCCCTCGCGGGTCCGCTCGCCCACGCCCGCGAACACGGACACACCCCCGTGCTGGAGTGCGACGTTGTGGATGAGCTCCTGGATGAGGACCGTCTTCCCGGTTCCGGCGCCGCCGAAGAGGCCAACCTTGCCTCCGCGCACGAACGGAGCGATGAGGTCGATCACCTTGATCCCCGTCTCGAAGATCTCCATCTTCGGCGTGAGGTCGCGGAACGCGGGCGGCTTGCGGTGGATCGGCCAGCGCTCGACGCCGTCGGGCGTCGGCCCCTGCTCATCGATTGGCTCGCCGATGACGTTCCACAGCCGGCCCAGCGTCGGGGCGCCGACTGGCACGGAGATGGGGGCGCCCGTGTCGACGCAGATCGAGCCGCGCGAGAGCC
>DASSCD010000198.1:0-3294 GCA_035698005.1 Gaiellaceae bacterium
GCCGCCTGCGCATCCTCGACACACCAGTCGAGCCTCCGCCACGAGCGCACCCGGTAGCGCACCTCCGCGAACGACAGCTCGGGCAGCCGCGGCGCGAGGTTGCGGACGAGCCACTCGACCGACGCGCTCCACGTCCCCTCGAGCTCGCGGGCCTGCCCGCCGTTGACGCAGAGGACGAGCCCGCCGTCGCCGTCGCCGGTCCGACGCAGCTCAGCGCCCGTCGTGAGCTGCGTCACGCGCGAGCGGGCAGCTCGTAGCGCGCGAACAGGTGCTGCTCGTGGCGGCGCAGGCTCAGGAGCCGCAGCTCGACCGGCGGCAGGAGATCCGCGGCCTCGACGACGCGTAGCCTGCTGTCGGGACCGGCGTCCCCGGCGAGGAGCGGCGAGTACGTGAGGAAGAGCTCGTCGACAGCGCGGCCCTCGAGCAGCGAGCCGAAGGCGTGCGGCCCCGCCTCCGCGAGGATCAGCCGGTGCCCGCGGTCGTGCAGGGCGGCGACGATCGCGCTCGCCGGAAGCTCGACGTCGTCGCCGAGCGCGAGGGCCGTGGACGCCGCGGGGAGGCTCCGGCCGAGATGGTCGGCGCCGCGCTCGCTCGTGAGCACGACCGCACCCGAGGCGAGCAGCGGATGCGCGGGGTCGATCGAGCCGCGGCCCGTGAGGACGGCGACCTCCGGCCGCTCCGGGCGCCCGCGCTGACGGCGCAGCTCGGCGAAGGCGCCGGCGGCGGGCGGGTACACCTTCTCCGGCAGCCACGTCCCCTGCGGCGCGGCTCGCAGCACCCCCGCGCCGATGAGGACGACGTCGGCCAGCGCGCGCAGCAGTCCCATGACGAAGTGGTCCGCCCTGCTGCCGGCGGCGACGACGGTGTTCGACTCCGGGATCGAGGGGATCGCGACGACGCCGTCGAGCGTCGCCACGAAGTTCGCGTAGAGCCGTGGCTCCTCCAGTGCCAGCGTCCCGTCGTACAGGCGCTCGAGCTCCGCAGGGAGCTCGCCCGCCGGCAGCCCCTCCGCCTCGTACAGGCGCTCGAGGGGGATCATGTCCCCACGGCCTCGCGCACCCGGGCCGCGAGCTCGGGCAGGAAGGCGGGGTCGATCCCGTGGCCGAGCACGGGCGTCTCCCGGTAGACGACCTCCGCTCCGGCGCTGTCGAGGAGTGCCCGTGCACGGCGGCCCCACTCGACCGAGATGACCGGGTCGAGCCCGCCGTGGCCGATCGTGACCCGCGGCAGCGGCGGGTCGAGGTCGAGCTCGAGCCCGGGTACCGTCGGGACGAACCCGCTGAGCGCGACGAGTGCGGCGGGACGGGGCCGGCCCCTGCCGAGCCCGAGCGCGTACGTCATCACCGCGCCCTGCGAGAAGCCGCCGAGTACGGTCTGCTCCGCGGCGATCCCGGCCTCCTCGCGCAGTCCGTCGAGCCACTCGCCGACGAGGTCGTACGTGGGCGAGAAGGTGGCCGGGTCCGGGTAGCCGATCTCCTGCACGGCGTACCAGTGCGCGCCGCCCGGCGGCAGCCGCAGCGGCCCGCGCGGCGTGACCCCGAGGAAACGCTGGTCGGGGTCGAGTAGGTCGAGGAGCGGGAACAGGTCGTGCTCGTCCGCGCCGCGCCCGTGGAAGAGCACGAGGAGCCCTTCCGGCTCGCCGGCGGCAGGGCGGGTGAGGTGGGCGAGGGCGTCGGTGGGCAACCGCTGGAGACCGTACTAGGCTTGCGGTCCCGTGGAAGGCCGTCCGCAGAGGCATCTCGCCCTCATCCTCGCGCGCGAGCTCGCCTCCCAGCTCGCGACGGCCGCCTTCATCGCCGACGCGACGGGAGGGCTCGTCTTCTTCAACGAGCCCGCCGAGGAGATCCTGGGCAGGACGTTCGCCGAGGCCGGCACGATGCACGCGGAAGGGTGGGCGTCGCAGTTCCACCTCGAGGACCTCGACGGCTCGCCGCTGCCGATGGACCGGATGCCGGCGGCGGTCGCCCTGATGGAGCGCCGGCCCGCGCACGGCCAGCTCTGGATGACCGGACTCGACGGGCAGCGGAGACTGATCTCCGTCACCGCCGCGCCGCTCTTCTCGTCCCCGACCGAGTTCGTCGGGATGATCGCGCTCTTCTGGCAGGAACAGGACCAGGACGCCGGCTGAGTGGCGCTGCGAGCTCGGATCTGGGGCTGTCGCGGATCGCTGCCCACGCCGGGCGAGGCGACCGTGCGCTACGGCGGGAACACGCCGTGCGTCGAGGTGCGCACCGACGAGGGCGCGCTCCTCATCCTCGACGCGGGCACGGGGATCAAGCGGCTCGGAGCCGACCTCGAGCCGGACGGGCCGGTGCACGTCCTCCTCACGCACCTCCACCTCGATCACGTCGAGGGGCTGCGCTTCTTCGCGCCGTTCTGGCGCCCCGGGGTGGAGGTCCACATCTGGGGCCCGCCCTCGCCTCTCCACACGCTCGAGGAGCGGATCGCGCGCGCGTTCTCGCCGCCGCTGTTCCCGCTCGAGTTCGCGGACACGGCGGCGCACGTCACGTTCCACGACGTGCCGCACGAGACGTGGGAGATCGGCGGCGTCCGCATCGACGCCCACTCGGTCTCGCACCCCGGGCCGACGCTCGGGTACCGGCTGTCGACGAACGGCAGCTCGTTCGCCTACATCCCGGACCACGAGCCCGTGCTCGGCGTGGAGATGGCAGAGCTCGAGCCGGAGTGGATCTCGGGCCACGGGCTTGCGGCGCATGTCGACGTGCTCTTCCACGACTGCCAGTTCAGCGAGGCCGAGTACACCTCCCGGGTCGGCTGGGGGCATTCGAGCGTCGCGCACGCGGTCGAGTTCGCGCAGCGGTCCGAGGTCGGGCGGCTGGTGCTCTTTCACCACGACCCGGACCGCTCCGACGACGGCGTCGACGGGCTCGTCGAACGCGCGCAGGAGCTGTGGGACGGCGCCTCGGCAGAGCCTCCGGTCGCGGCCTGCGAGGGCATGACGCTCGAGCTCGCGTAGCGCGGCGGAACCGGCGCGGCGCCCTGGACGCCTCGGTCCCAGTGGAAGAGCGAGCTCGCAGCCCCGGCGGCGTGGCGGTCACAGGGTGCGCCGCCACCGAGAGGCGATCGTTAGAGTCGTGCGCAGGAGTCCGGGCGGTTCCCGTCAGGGGGCGGCAGTGCCCGTGTAGCCGTGAGAGGCGACTGGGCGCCACCCGGTGAGTGCGAGATGGGAGGGGAGACATGCACAGACCGAGGTTGATGGCGGCGTGGCTGCTCGCGCTGCTCGCGGCGATCGGGGTCTTCGCGGCTCCGGCGTCGACCGCGAAGAAGCCGGAC
>DASSCD010000199.1:0-11459 GCA_035698005.1 Gaiellaceae bacterium
GAGCCCGGTCGGCGTTGCCGGCGCCTGCGCATCTGGGGGAGGCGGCGGCGGGGGCGCGCCGACCGACACGCCGGTGTAGTTCTCCGCGATCGCGCCGTTGCCGTTGTCGCAGCGAACGTGGAAAGTCGTGTTCCCGTAGAGGGGGCCGACCGCGACCGTCCCGCTCCCCGGGCCGGAGATACCGCCGAAGTTGCTCGTGGGATTGCTCCAGTTCGTGCAGCCGTGGGCGGCGTTGGTGACGTTCCAGCTGATCGTGCTCCAGCCGCCGTACTCGACCGACGAAGGAGCGGCGCTGAGACTGATCACGGGATAGACGCACTCGCCGGTAGCGAGATCCGGGTCGAGAGCGCCATCGCGCTCGGCGTCGAGCGCGAGGTTGGGACACGTCGGGGGCGGCGGAGGCGGAGGCGGAGGCGGCGCGCCGACCGAGACGCCCGTGTAGTTCTCGGCGATCGCGCCGTTGCCGTTGTCGCAGCGGACGTGGAAGGTCGTGTTCCCGTACAAGGGGCCGACCGCGACTGCCCCGCTCCCGGCGCCGGCGATGCCGCCGAAGTTCGTGCTCGGGTTGCTCCAGTTGGTGCAGCCGTGCATCGCGTTCGCGACGCTCCAGTGGACCGTGCTCCAGCCGCCGTACTCGACCGACGAGGGATCCGCGCTGAGCGAGATGACGGGATAGATGCACGGCTCGGTGACGCGGTCGGACTCACCCCAGCCGCCACCACTCGACGCGTCCGGGGCGAACTGAGGGCAGGGTTCCGAGGAGGCGACCTCGGCGTCTGCAGACGTTCCGGAGGTTGCGGCGGTCGCCGCGACGACCTGCGAGCCTGGGAGAGCGAACATGCCGGCGGCGACCACGACGATCGCGAGCCGGAGCCAGACGGGACGCATCCTGCAACCTCCTGTTCGACGACGCAATCCACGCTAGGGGCGCGCTGCGAACAAGTGGTTGACGGGTCCGTGCCAACTTTGTCACGATCGCACTCGGCGCGCCGTGGCGCCAGATGTCCGTTCAGGACAGGGGTTAGGCTCGTCCGCCGCCGGGAAGACCGACGCCGATGAGTCGCGTGAGCTTTGCGCCCCTGCTCGACGCCGGCGAGGAGGCCGGCTGCCTGAACCTGTCCGAGTTCAGCGCTGCGGTGCAGGAGGCGGAGCTCCAGGACGAGGAGCTGGAGACGCTGTACGCCGAGCTGGAGGAGCGCGGAATCAGCCTCACCGACGACTGCAGCCGAGAGGAGCCCGCCACCACCACCTACGTCAACGGCGATCTGGCGTCCGCGACGACCGACTCGCTCCAGCTCTTCCTGAACGAGGCCGGCCGCTACCCGCTCCTCACCGCCGCAGAGGAGGTGGAGCTCGCAAAGCTGATCGAGCGCGGGGACGCGGCCGCGAAGAACCGGATGATCAACTCGAACCTCCGGCTCGTCGTCTCGATCGCAAAGCGCTACCAGGGGCACGGCCTCTCGCTGCTCGACCTGATCCAGGAGGGTGTGATCGGCTTGATCCGCGCCGTCGAGAAGTTCGACTGGCGGCGCGGCTACAAGTTCTCGACGTACGCGACGTGGTGGATCCGCCAGGCGGTGCAGCGCGGCTACCAGAACCGTTCGCGCACGATCCGCGTGCCCGTCCACGTCGCCGAGCTCGAGCGGAAGGCGAACCGGATCGAACGGGAGCTCACGGCGAAGCTCGAGCGCGTTCCCACCGAGGAGGAGGTCGCCGAGGCGGCGAAGGTATCGCTCGTCAAGTTGCGCGAGGCGCGCGACGCGGTGCGGATGCTCACCAGCCTCGACCGCCCGATCGGCGACGACGGCAGCGCCACGCTCGGCGACCAGGTGGCCGGCCCAGAGGAGGATCCGCTCGCCGAGCTCGCGGTGAGCCTCGAGGACAGCGCGCTCGAGCGGGCGCTCGAGGGCCTCTCCGACCAGCAGCGACGCGTGCTCGAGCTGCGCTTCGGCCTCGGGGGGCGCGACCCGCTGCCGCTGCAGGCGGTCGGGGACGAGCTCGGGGTCACGCGCGAACGCGCCCGCCAGATCGAGCGGGCCGCGCTCGAGCAGCTCTCGCGCAACCGCGAGCTCGCCGATATCCGCGCGGCGGCCTAGGCCGCCGTCCGCGCGTCCTCGATCACCTCTTCGAAGACGGCCCGGAAGTCCAGCATCGCCCGCCGCAGGTTCTCGGTCCCCTGCGCACCGTCGACGTTCTCGAGCATCGCGTGTCCGTGCCGGAAGCGCTCGACGACGTCCGGATAGTCCGCGGCGACGTGCGCGGCCTGGTCCTCCGTGTCGACGTCGACCGGGTACCCGCGCTCGTCGAGCATGCGCGACACGACCCGCTCGGCGGCGCGGGCCGCGTCGCGTGGGTCGCTGACGAACCGCGTCTCCGCCTGCTGCCACTCGTCGCGGTAGCGGTCGCGCGCGGCCCGCGAGAGCGGGCGGATGTCGAGGTCGTCGTGCTCCTTCTCGACCGCGCTCAGCCTCCGCTCGGCGTCGCTCCTCCCGGAGCTCGAGACCGCGCGCTCGTACTCGGGGCCGAAACGCTCGACGAGCCTCCCGCGCCGGCGTCTGATGGACACGAACGCCGCGAGCAGGACCAGTGCGGCCCCGATCGCGACGGCGACAACGATCCATTCCCAGGTCTCCACCGATCTCCACCTCCTTGTTCAAAGGCAGCGTTCCCGCCGCCGCACACGCGAAAACGTGGGTTTCGGCACGTGTGCGCCGGGGCACGCTCCGGAGGCAACCGAAAGGAGAACATCCCATGAACGAGGATCGAGTCAAGGGCAAGGTCAAGGAAGTCGAAGGCGAGTCCCAGCAGGCCTGGGGCAAGGTCAAAGACAAGGCGGACGACGCGAAGGACATGGGCCAGGACCTCGTCGACGAGGCGAAGGACCGGCTGGATCGTGACGACGAGACGTCGGACGACGCGGCCCGCCACGCAGAGCGCGCGTAGACGCGCTGGACGGTCCGGGGGCGGGTCGAGGGGCGCCGCAGCCCCTCCCCGCCCCTGATGCTGCGCCCTCCTACCGGCGCGAACGAAGCATGCGCAGGAGCGCATGCTCGTCGGCGGCGAGGCCGGACCTGCGCGACCTCGGTCGGTAGTCGTCGATCGTGCGGCCGGCGAGGTAGTTCTCGACGACCGCGGGGCTGACGTACGACGCGCGCGCGACGGCGGGCGTGTTCCCGAGCTCGGCTCCGACCTTCCGCATCGCGGACGCCAGGGCGCGCTTGGCGTCGGCATCGTCGGTCGGCGGTCCGTGGCGAGCGAGCGCGACCGCGGCGACCAGCGTGCCGCCCCAGGTGCGGAAGTCCTTCGCGGTGAAGCCGTCGCCGAGCCGGTCGCCGATGTACTCGTTCAGGAGCGGGGCCGTCAGGTTCGCGAGCTCCCCCTCCCGCTCGAACCGGAAGAGCCTCGTGCCGCCGGGAAGCTCGAGCAACGCCGAGAGATCCCGTGCCAGCGACGCGTTCCGCAGCGTGTGCCGCACGAGCCGGCGGTTCTTGCCGCGGAAGCAGAAGGCGATCTCGTCGCCGGAGAGCGTAAGATGCCGCTTCGTCAGCGTCGTGATTCCGTACGTGCGCGACGCACGCGCGTGGCGATCGGAGCCGACGCGGAACCAGGCCTTGTTCACGAGCCGGAGCGCGAGCGCGCAGGCCCACTCCTGCTCGTAGGGGCCGAGCCGCAGATCTCGCGCGAGACGGGACCTGAGCGCCGGCAGGCGGGCGCCGAAGCGGAGGAGACGCTCGAACTTCTCGCGCTCCTGCGCCGCCCGGTACCGCTCGTGGTAGAGGTACTGGCGACGCCCGGCCGCATCCTCCCCCGTCGCCTGGAGCTTCGCGCCCGCGTTCGGCGAGATCCAGACGTCGGTCCACGCGGGCGGGATCGCGAGGCCGCGGATGCGCTCGAGCGCGTCCTCATCGGTTATCTGCCGTCCGCGGGAGTCGACGTAGCGGAAGCGCCGCGTCCCGAGACGGCGCCAGCCACCTCGCCGAGCCATCGGCCCGAAGGTACCCCGACTGCGGCCGGCAGCAACCCGGCTCGCGTTGCGCACGCTTCGCTGAGATAGTCACGCGGGTGAAGGGAGGAGCGGCCTCCTCTGCAGCGCTCGCCGTTCGCGAGGTGCTGCGGAACCGCGCGATCCGCCGGATCGAGACCGCCTGGTCGGCGGGGACGGCGGCCGACTGGGCGTTCCTCGTCGTGCTCCTCGTGGTCGCCTACGACGAGGGTGGCACGCTCGCCGTCGGCATCCTCGGCGCGGTCCGCGTCGTCCCGGCGATCGTCGCCGCGCCGTTCGCGACGACGCTCGTCGAACGCTTCCGCGGCGAGCGCGTTCTCACGGCGATCAACGTCCTCCGCTGCGGCGGCGCAGTGGCAACCGCGGTCGTCGTCGGGGTCGGGTTCCCGTTCGAGGTCACCTACGTGCTGGCCGCGGTCGTCGCCGGGGCGGGCTCCCTCGTCCGTCCGATCCAGAACGCGCTGCTGCCCGCGCTCGCCCGAACGCCCAGCGAGCTCGTGGCCGCGAACGTGGCCTCCAGCGTCGGCGAGGGCCTCGGCACCTTTGCGGGGCCGCTGCTCGCGGGCGTCCTGGTCGCAACGACGGGATCGGTCACGGCCAGCGTCCTCATTGCTGCGCTCTTCGCGGGCGCTGCTGCAATGGTGACGGGCGTGCGCTTCGAGGGCGAGCTCGACGCGCGCGGCGGCGGCGCGAAGGGCGGCGCCTCTTTCCGTCTCGCCGACGTCCCGGCCGTGCTGCGGCGGTACCCCGCGGCGGCGCTCGTCGTCGGCGACTTCGTCGCGCAGGTCTTCGTCCGGGGGATCTTCATCGCGCTCACCGTTGCCGTGTCGATCGAGCTGCTCGATCTCGGAGAGGGCGGCGTCGGGCTCCTCAACGCGGCCGTCGGGCTCGGCGGCCTGCTGGGTGCGCTCGGCGCGCTCGGACTTGCGGGCGGCGCGAGGCTGGGGACGGTGTTCGTCGTCGCCCTCGCCGGCTGGGGGCTGCCGCTCGTGCTCATCGGCGCCTGGCCGGTCGCCCTGGTCGCGCTCGTCGCGCTCTTCGTGACCGGTGTGAGCAACGCCGTCCTCGACGTCTCCGGCTTCACGCTCGTCCAACGCGGGGTCGCGAACGAGGACCGGGTGACTGTCTTCGCTGTCATGGAGGGGCTCTTCGGGGTGGGCCTCCTCCTCGGGAGCCTCGCTGCACCCGCGCTCGACGCCCTCGTCGGAACGCAGGGGGCGCTCGTGGTCGCGGGGGCCATCCTGCCGTTCTGCGCGCTCGCGACGGCACGGATCATCCGCCGGAGCGCCGACCGGGATGCGGCCGCCGAGGAGCACCTCGAGGTCCTCCGGCGCAACCCGCTCTTCGCACCGCTTCCCCTGACCGCGCTCGACCGGCTCGCCGAGGGGATGTCGCCGTGCTCGTTTGCTCCGGGCGAGGTCGTCATGCGCAAGGGCGATCCCGGCGAGCACTACATCCTGATCGCCAACGGCGAGGTCGACGTGAGCGACGACGGCAAGGCGCTCGTCACGCTCGGCCCCGGTGACGGTCTCGGCGAGATCGCGCTGCTTCGGCGTGTGCCGCGGACGGCGACCGCGACCGCGCGCACGCCGGTCACCGGGTACGCGATCGACGCGCCGGCATTCCTCGCGGCCGTCGCCGGGCCTGCCGCGGCCGCCGCCGCCGAGGCCGTGGTCGCCGACCGGCTCGAGCGGTCGCGCTCCACCTGAAGGACCAAACCGCCCGCGTCCGGTTCGCCGTAGGACCTCCTACACCGAGGAGAGGAGGATGCCGTGAAGAGACTCGCCGTCAGCACCGCCGCCGGCGCGGCCGTGCTCACCCTCGCCCTCGCCGGCTCAGGGGTCGCGCGACCGCAAGCGAGCGAGATACGAGTCGCCGCGGCGATGAACGCCGCGCAAGAGGTACCGGCGCCCAACGGGTCGGTCTCCGACGCGAGAGGCGCGTTCAGTGCAACCGTGACCCGCTCCGGCAACGGAGCGACGATGACCTGGCGGCTCGTGTTCAGCGGCCTGACCGGTCCCGCGAACGCCGCGCACGTGCACATCGCTCCGCGCGGCCAGGCCGGCGGGGTCGCCGTGCCTCTGTGCGGGCCGTGCGAGGCCCCGGCGAGCGGCACCGCGACGATCGACGCGAACGTGCTCCAGGCGCTCGAGTCGGGCGGTGCGTACGTGAACGTCCACACGCCGACGAACGCCGCGGGCGAGATCCGCGGCCAGGTCGCGGTGACCGCGAGCGCGCGGACGGCGCTCACGGCGCGCCAGGAGGTGCCCCGCCCGAAGGGCAGGGCGAATCGCGCCCGCGGCGTGTTCACCGCAACGGTGACGCGCTCCGGCACGAGCGGTGCGATCGCGTGGCGCCTCACCTTCAGCCGCCTCACGGGGCGGGCGATCGCCGCGCACGTCCACATCGGCGCTCGTGGCCGAGCCGGCGGCGTGGCGCTCCCGCTCTGCGGCCCGTGCCGCAGCGGCGTGCGCGGGACGGCGACGGTGAACGCGGCCCTGCTGGCCGCCCTCGAGGCCGGTCGCGCGTACGTGAACGTCCACACGCGGCAGAACCCCGCGGGCGAGATCCGCGGTCAGCTGCCGCAGGTGCCGCTCCGCATCACGCCCTGACGACAGCCGTGGCCGGGCCTCGGTGGGGAGGCCCGGCCACCACCTCCCTCAGGCGGCGACCGCCGGCAGCCCGGCGAGCGCCATCGCCACCTCGTCCTCCGAGTACGCGTGGTCGACGAGCTTGCCGGCGAAGTAGTCGATGTACGCCTGCATGTCGAAGTGGCCGTGGCCGCAGAGGTTGAACAGGATCGCCTGCTCGACCCCCTCCTCGCGGCAGCGCACGGCCTCGTCGATCGCCGCCTTCACCGCATGGTTCGCCTCGGGCGCGGGCAGGATGCCCTCGACGCGCGCGAACCGAACGCCGGCATCGAAGACCTCCGTCTGCGTGTAGGCCCGCGCCTCGATCAGCCCCAGCTCCTTCAGGTGACTCACGAGCGGCGCCATGCCGTGGTAGCGGAGCCCGCCTGCGTGGAACGGCGGCGGCACGAACGTCGAGCCGAGCGTGTGCATCTTCACGAGCGGCGTCAGGTGGCCCGTGTCGCCGAAGTCGAACGCATACTGCCCCTTCGTCAGGCTCGGGCAGGCCGCCGGCTCGACCGCGATCACGCGGAGCGCACCCCCCTCACGGAGCGCCCGTCCGATGAACGGGAAGGAGAGCCCGGAGAAGTTCGACCCTCCGCCCGTGCAGCCGATGACGACGTCCGGGTAGTCCTCCGCCGACTCCAGCTGGAGGAGCGCCTCCTCCCCGATCACGGTCTGGTGCATGAGGACGTGGTTGAGGACGGAGCCGAGCGAGTACTTCGTGTCCTCGCGCGGGGCGGCGGACTCGACGGCCTCCGAGATCGCGATGCCGAGGCTGCCGCTCGAATCGGGATGCTCGGCGAGGATCGTCCGGCCCGCGTTCGTCTCCTCGGAGGGGCTCGCGACGACGCGCGCGCCGAACGCCTCGATCAGACCGCGCCGGTACGGCTTCTGGTCGTACGAGACCTTGACCATGTACACGTCGACCTCGAGCCCGAAGATGCCGCCCGCGAAGGCGAGTGCCGAGCCCCACTGCCCCGCGCCCGTCTCCGTGGTAAGGCGCGAGACGCCTTCGGCCTTGTTGTAGTAGGCCTGCGCGACGGCCGTGTTCGGCTTGTGGGAGCCCGTCGGCGAGCCGCCCTCGTACTTGTAGTAGATGCGCGCCGGCGTCTCGAGCTCCGCCTCGAGCCGGCGCGCGCGGTAGAGCGGCGTCGGCCTCCACTGCCGGTAGACCGAGCGCACCTCTTCGGGGATCGCGACGAAGCGGTCGGTCGAGACCTCTTGCAGGATGATCTGCATCGGGAAGAGCGGCGCCAGGTCGTCGGGCCCGACCGGCTCGCCGGTGCCGGGATGCAGCACGGGCGGCGGCGGCTCCGGGAGGTCGGCGGCGATGTTGTACCAGGCCTCCGGGAGCCGGCTCTCGTCGAGGACGTACTTCACCGTGTCGCTCATCTCACGCTCCCTCCCGCTGCCGGTGTACGCAGTGAGTCTCGCGGACGGCCGACCCTGGGGCAAGCGGGGTCGGTGCCGCTAGGAACGGCGCCGATCGCGACGTAAGCTCACCCGCGTGCACCACGACCAGTCGCATGGCGACGCCGCACGCGAGACCGAAGGTGCCGATGTCGTCGTCCGCACGTTCCTGATCGCGGACGTCCGCGGCTACACGCGCTTCACGCAGGCGCACGGTGACGAGGAGGCGGGGAAGCTCGCGGCGAGCTTCGCGGCCCTCGCGCGAGATGTCGTCGTGTCGATGGGCGGCGAGCTGGTCGAGCTCCGCGGCGACGAGGCCCTCTCTGCCTTCGGGTCCGCACGCCAGGCTCTGCGCGCCGCGGTCGAGATGCAGGCGCGGTTCCGGGAGCGCGTCGACGGCCGCCCCGTGTTCCCGCTCGGCATCGGCATCGGACTGGCGGCCGGCGAGGCGGTTCCCGTGGAAGGCGGCTACCGCGGCGGCGCGCTCAACCTCGCGGCTCGGCTCTGCAGCATCGCTGCGCCCGGCCAGATCCTCGCAAGCGACACCGTGACGAGCCTCGCAGGTCGGCTCGAGGGCGTACGGTTCGTGGAGCGCCGAGGGCTGCGCCTGAAAGGCTTGGAGAGCCGCGTCCGTCCGTTCGAGGTCGTGCCCGAGGCGGAGCTGCCGCCGGTGCCGGAGGCGCCCACCCCGACGCGGCGCTCGCGTCGAACGCCGGTGCTCTCGGCGGTCGGCGTCGCTCTCGTAGCGGTCCTCGTCGCCGTGGCGCTCGCACTGACGAGCGACTCCGAGCCACCGGCGATTGGAAACGCGATCGCCGCGGTCGGCGCGGACGGGTCGGTCTCGTACACCGAGGCAGGCACGACCCCGAGCACGATCGCGATCGGCGAGGGAGCCGTCTGGGTGCTCAACGCCGACGATCGGACGATCTCGAAGATCGACCCCGAGACGAAGAGTGTTCGGACGTTCGGCACCGGCGGCACGCCGACCGACCTCGCGGTCGGCGCTGGAGCAGTTTGGGTCGGGAGCGGCGAGGAGTCGGGTCATGCAATCGGCAACGTCTTCACGCGGCGCGTGTCCCGACTCGACCCGCAGTCGATGACTCCGACCGGCACCGCGACGCTTACCGGTGACCCCTCTCCGGGCGGTGCCAACGCCGGGCAGCTCCGTCTGACCGGCGTCAGCCAGCTCACGGCGGGGGCGGGTGCCGTGTGGGCGATCAATCCCGATCTCAGTGTCTCGCGCATCGACGCTGAGACAGGCGAGGTCGTCGCGCGCATCCCGGTCGAGGCGGGCGGCGCGATCGCCGCGGGGCAGGAGGGCGTCTGGATGATCGGCGACGAGGGGGTCATCCGCATCGACCGGAGGAGGAACGTCTCGGGCGGTGAGATCGAGCTGCCGGCGGAGTTCCTGTGGGGCTTGGCCGTCGGGGGCGGCGCAGTCTGGGTCACCGATCTCGTCACCGGGGTGCTCTGGCGCATCGACGCCGTACCCGATCCTGTCCCGCGTCCGATCGACCTCGGCCTCGGGATCACGTCGGTCGCGTACGGAGCGGACGCAGTGTGGGTCACGAACTTCGTCACGGACGAGGTGCTTCGGATCGACCCCGAGACGCACGACGTGACCGCGCGGCTCGCGCTCGCCGGGACGCCGCCGTCGGTCGCCGCGGACGCGGAGAAGGCGTGGATCTCGATCGCCGGGGACCCAAGCCGTGACGTCCTTCCCGCGTCCGTGTGCAGCCGCGTGGTCTCGGAAGGAGGCGAGCCCGACGTGCTGATCGCCTCGGACCTCCCGCTGCAGGGGCCGAGTGGGGCGATCACGCGGACTGCGGCGAACGCGATCGGCTTCGTCCTGCGCAAGCACGGGTTCCGCGCCGGGCCGCACACCGTGGGCTACCAGTCCTGCGACGATTCGACCAGCCAGGCAGGCGGCTTCGATCTCGTCAAGTGCGCCTCCAACGGAAAAGTCTATGCCGCCACCCCGCGCGTCGTTGGCGTGATCGGGCCGTGGACCTCTCCGTGCGCGTGGATGCAGATCCCGATCACGAGTAGTGCGCGGGAAGCGCTCGCCCTGGTGAGCCCGTCGGCTTCGCACCCCGGTCTGACGCACCGTGCGCCGGGCGGCGGATCGGACGAGCCCGGCGAGTACTACCCCACGGGGGTCCGCAACTTCTTCCGGGTCAGCGGCAGCTCCGACCTCGACGGAGCCGCAGGCGCGACGCTCGCGGACGAGCTGGAGCTCGACCGCGTGTACGTCCTGAGTAGCGACGGGCTCGGAGAAGAGACGGCGACGCCCTTCAGACAAGCGGCAAAACGGCTCGGGATCACGATCGCCGGTTCCGCAGGCTGGGACTCGAGTTCCTCGGACTATCGCGCGCTCGCGGCTCGCGTCGCGACGGCACGACCCGATGGGGTATACATCGGCGACGGGCTGTTCGCTAACGGCGGCGAGGTCGTGAAGGCGCTGCGCGCCCGGCTCGGGCGCAAGGTCGTGCTCATCGCCGGCGATTCCTTCCAGCCGACCGAGGAGCTCCTGGCGGCGGCCGGCCCCGCGGCGATCGGGATGTACGTGACGACGACGGCGATCGCTCACGAGGGGCTGAGCGACGAGGGTCGACGCTTCCTTCGGGGGTTCAGACGGACGCAGCCGGGCGGCGTCGCGCCGTCCGTCCTGTACGTGACCGAGGCTGCGCAGGCCGCCGAGGTATTGCTGGAGGCGATCGCACGCTCGGACGGAACGCGGGCGTCGGTCCTCGGAGAGCTCCGCGGCCTGGAGATGGAGGACGGCCTCGTCGGCAGCTTCCGGTTCGACGCGAACGGCGACATCACTCCGGCGGCGTTCACCGTCCTCCGGATCACGGGCTCGCCCGAGCGTGCCCGCGATCTTCCCGAAGGGCTGGGAGGGGCCGTGGTCGACCGCGTCGTGCGCGTCGCCCCGGAGCTGGGCCAGCCCTGACGCGGGCCCGCGGGCGCAGCCGGCGGTAAGCTCGCGCCCGATGGCCGTGCTCGAGTCGACCGTCGCGCCCGACGAGGCGTTCGAGCGCCGGCGGAAGCGGATGGAGGAGCTCGTCGGCGAGCTGCGCGACCGCACGGCGCTCGTCGCTGCCGGCGGCGGCGAGAAGGCCGTCGAGCGTCACCGCTCGCGCGGGAAGCTGACCGCACGGGAGCGGGTCGACCGCCTCGTCGACCCCGGCAGCGCGTTCCTCGAGCTGAACGCGCTCGCCGCCTGGGACCTGTACGACACCGACGCGCCGTCGGCCGGGATCGTGACCGGAATCGGCGTGATCGAGGGACGCCAGTGCGTCGTCGTCGCGAACGACGCGACGGTGAAGGGCGGCTCGTACTACCCGCTGACCGTGAAGAAGCACCTCCGCGCCCAGGAGGTCGCGCGGCAGAACCGGCTTCCCTGCCTCTAC
>DASSCD010000200.1:0-2065 GCA_035698005.1 Gaiellaceae bacterium
GGCCACGACGGGCTCGAGGCGGCGAACGCAAATCTGCTCGGAGAGGTGACGCTCGCATGGGACGAGAATCGGACCTCGAGGGACGAGATCGTCTCCGCGCTCGCCAGGGCCGGCTTCCACGAGGCCGCCGACGAGCGGGAATAGGGCCCGCGGAGGCCTCGTTGCAAGCTCCTGTAGGGCAACGGTACGGTAGACCGGTGAGCGAGCCCGAGTCGGCCACCGAGGCGCGCCGCATCGCAACGGAAGCTCGCGATCGCGCCCGGTTCGAGGAGGAGGCGCTCGCACTCGCCGATCAGGTCTACCGCGTCGCGAGACGACTCGTCGGCTCGCGTGAGGAGGCGGAGGACCTGGTGCAAGAGACGTACGCGAGGGCTTTCCGGAGCTGGCGCTCCTACTCCCAGGGCACGAACATGCGTGCCTGGCTCCTGCGCATCCTCACGAACCTCAACGTCGACCGCGGCCGCCGCGTCCAACGCACGCCGCACATGCAGGCCATCGAGGAGACCGACTACTACCTCGCGAACAAGATGGCCTCGGCGGCGGGCGAGGACGCGCTCGACCAGGACGTCGTCGTCGAGCGCCTGTCGCAGGATTCCGTCGTGAATGCGCTCTCCGAGATCCAGCCCCAGTTCCGCGAGGTCGTCGTGCTCGTCGACATCGGCGACTTCACGTACGCCGACGCCGCGCAGATCCTCGACATCCCGATCGGGACGGTCATGTCGCGCCTGCACCGCGGTCGCCGCGCGCTCAAGCAGAAGCTGGCCGAGGAGGCGATCACGTGAGCAACCCTCGCCTCCGGCTCGGGCTCGCGGGGAAAACCATGTTCCCCCCGCGTGCCCCCTTCCTCTGGAGAGCGCGGGGAACCTCCCGGTTTACCGCACCCCTCTCCGCTCCTAGGTCGACGAGGGTTGCCCCATGAGCGGCGACCCCTGTGCCCGCTGCGAGGAGCTCCTCCAGGACTTCCTCGACCGCACCCTCACGAACGAGGAGTGGCGGGAGGCAGAGGACCACCTCGCCGGCTGCGACTACTGCCGGCGGCGGTACCACTTCGAGGAGACGCTCCGTCGGTACGTGAGGACGACGGCCGCCGAACGGATGCCCCCTGGCCTGATGGCCAAGCTCGAGGAGCTCCGCGGCCTCGACGCGACCGCCTAGATGGTTCGTGCCACGACATCGCCGGCTCCGGGGCGCGAGCCGGCCGCTCCGGGGCGCGACGGGAGAGCGGTGGCGCGGCTCGACGCCTCGGCGCCGCTCTCCCGTCGCGAAGCGCACGCCGGACGCCAGGCCGGTGTGCGGCCTGCGTCCGGGCGGGAGCGGCCCGGACGCGCCGGATCGCGCAGCCGGACGCGCGAGATCGTGGCACCAACCATCTGACTCAGGCCGGGGCGAGGTCCTCGGGACGGTCGATGTCGCCGGGCGCCCCGAGGTCATCGCAGGGGACGAGCCGCGCGGGCCGCTCGTGCAGGCCGCCGTCCGGGACGTCCGCCCAGTCACCGCGACCGAGGACGAGCGGATGGCCGCGAGCGCCGTCGTACGAGGCCGCGACGATCCCGCCCCCCGAGCGCCACTCGTCGAGCACGCGCGCGACCGCGGCGGGTGAGAGATCGGGGCCGTCGGCGAGCGCGACGACAGCCGCCTCGACCCCGGGGCCGAGCTCGGCGAGGCCGCAGCGCAGCGAGGCGCCGGGGCCGAGCGCCCACTCGACGCACCGAACGACCCGGGTGCCGTCCGGCACGTCGAGCGGGTGCGCGCCCGCGACCACGACGACCTCGTCGACGGGAGAGGCCGCGAGGCGGTCGAGCACGGACGGCAGCAGCAGCTGCTGCTTCGGGGCGCCGAACCTCGCGGCCTCCCCCGCGGCGAGCACCACCGCCGCGACGGTCATCAGCTCTCGGAGACGGTGACCGTGCTGATGACGACGGGTTGCGTCGGCATCTCCTGTGCGTCGCCGAGCTCGCCGATCCGCTCGACGACGTCCATTCCCTCCGAGACCTTCCCGACGATCGCGTACTCGGCCGGGAGGTTGACCCCGTCCGCGGTGACGACGAAGAACTGGCTCCCGGCC
>DASSCD010000201.1:0-2852 GCA_035698005.1 Gaiellaceae bacterium
CAGTCGTCGACCCGGGCGCCCCGCTCGTCCGTGAGATGGCTTCCCGCCTGCCAGACCTTCATCGAGCGGCGCGCCTCGTCTGGGGCACCCCGGCCCACCACCCACTGCGAGCGTAACCGGGCAACGTCCGCGAGTGGGACACGAGACCGTGCCGACCGTGTGCAGATCGACAGTGCCGCGGCGCGGCACGCGCACGCGAGCACCCTTCGATCCGGCTGCCACGCGCGGCCCTCATCCGGCGACCACCTGCTGCAGCAGCCCGTGCTCGTGGATCTCGCGGAAGAGCGGGCTCTCCTCGAGCAGCTCGGCCTGCGTCCCTCGCGCGGCGACCCGCCCGTGGTCGAGAACGACGATCTCGTCGGCGAGGGCGATCGTGGAGAGGCGGTGGGCGATGATGATCGTGGTCCGGTCGCGCATGACCTCCTGCAGGCCCGCTCGGATCCGCGCCTCCGTTGTCGCGTCCACCGACGCCGTCGCGTCGTCGAGGACGAGGATGCGAGGGTCGATGAGGAGCGCGCGGGCGATCGCGATGCGCTGGCGCTGGCCCCCGGAGAGCGTGATGCCGCGCTCGCCGACCACGGTGTCGTACCCCTGCGGCAGCTCGAGGATGAAGTCGTGCGCCTGCGCGGCGCGCGCGGCCGCCTCGACGGCGTCGTGCGGCGCGTCCGGCATGCCGAAGGCGATGTTGTCGCGGATCGACGCCGAGAAGAGGAAGGGATCCTGCGAGATGACCCCGATCTCGCGCCGCAGCGAGCGGCGCTCGAGTTCGCGTACATCGACACCGTCGACGAGCACGCGTCCCGCACTGGCGTCGTAGAACCGCGGCACGAGCGCGGCCAGCGTCGTCTTGCCCGAGCCGGTGCGGCCGATCAGGGCCACCGTCCGCCCTGGCGCGAGCTCCAGGTCGACGCCCTCGAGCACCGGCCGGCCGGGCTCGTAGCCGAAGTCGACGTCTTCGAAGACGAGGGCGCCGGGGCCCGGCGGGAGCGGGCGCGCGTCCGGGGCGTCGGCGATCTCCTCCGGCTCGTCGAGGATCTCGAAGATGCGCTCTCCCGCGGCAGTTGCGCGCTGTGCCTGGCCGACCCACATCCCGAGCATGCGGAGCGGCATCACGAGCATCGCGAGCAGGAGGTTGAACGCGAAGAAGTCGCCGATCGAGAGCGAGCCCGAGACCACCATCCGACCGGCGACGAGCAGCACGGCCGCCTGGGCGACGAGTGGGAGGAACGTCAGCAGGGGCACGTAGAGCGCGCGCTGCCGGTTCGCGGCGAGCGTGCGGTCGAAGACCGCGTCCGCCGCCTCCGAGAAGCGGGCGCTCCTGCGCTCCTCCTGCGAGAACGACTTGACCACGTGGACGCCCGCGATCGACTCCTCGGCGACCGTGGCGACCTCGGCGAGCTGCTGCTGCACCTCGCGGAGGACGGGGTGAGAGACCTGGCTGTAGCGGTACGCGACGAGGACGACGACCGGCGTGATCGCGAGCGCGACGAGCGCGAGCTTCCAGCTGTAGACGAAGAGGACGGCGGAGACGACGACGATCGTGACGACGTGCTGCGCGAAGAAGATTAGGCCGTAGCCGAGGAAGAAGCGGACGGACTGCAGGTCGATCGTCGCGCGCGACATCAGCTGGCCGGTCTGGCTGCGGTCGTAGAAACCGAACGAGAGGCGGAGGAAGTGCCCGTACAGCTCGTCGCGGAGGTCGTACTCGACCGCGAGCGCCTGCCGCCCGGAGATCAGCCGCCTCCCGAGCATCAGGGCACCGCGCAGGAGCCCGAGAGCAACGACGGCCGCGATCTCGAAGGCGAGGATCGTCGTGTCCGGGTCGCCGGAGAGCTCGTCGATGACGATCCCGGTGAGGACGGGGACGAGGATGCCCGCGACCTGGGACCCGATCGCGAGCAGCGACGAGACGGCGAGCGACGCACGGTACGGCCTGAGGAACGCGAGCAGCCGGACGAACGTGCGAGCCCGGCCCGCGGCCGGCCGCGTCGTCTCGTCCTCCCCGTCCGTCACGCCCTCGTAGGGTACGGATCGTGCTCGAGGCCGTGCCGAACGTCTCCGAGGGGCGGGACCCCGGCGCGGTCGAAGAGATCGGGCGTGCGTTCGCGCGCGGCGTCAGGCTTCTCGACGTCCACGCCGACGCCGATCATCACCGCTCCGTGTACACGCTCGCGGGCGACGAGGACGCGCTCGTGCGCTCGCTCGTCGTCGGAGCGGCCAGTGCCGTCGAGCTCGTCGACCTGCGCGTCCACGACGGCGTGCACCCGCGCATCGGCGCGGTGGACGTGGTCCCGCTCGTGCCGCTCGCGCCGGATGGCATGGAGGCCGCCTGCCGGGCCGCGGTCGCCACTGCCGAGTCCCTCGCCTCCGAGCTCGGGCTGCCGGTGTTCCTGTACGGCGAGGTGGGGCAGGGTCGACGGCCTGCGTTCTTCCGCCGGGGCGGACTCCGCGAGCTCGAGCAGCGGATCGACGCTGGGGAGCTCGAGCCGGACGCGGGGCCGCGCACGATCGACCCGCGGTCCGGCGCCGTGCTCGTCGGCGCCAGGGCGCCGCTCGTCGCCTACAACGTCGATCTGGCCACGGAGGACGTGTCCGTCGCCAGGGCGGTGGCGGCCGCGGTGCGCGAGGCGGGCGGCGGGATGCCAGGGGTGCAGGCGATCGGGTTGCGCCTCCCGCGGGCCGGGCGTACGCAGGTCAGCATGAACGTGCTCGATCTCGAGCGCTCGCCGCTGCACGAGGTCTACGCGCGCGTCGTCGCCGAGGCGGTCGTGCGCGGCGTCGCGGTCGAGGGCGGCGAGCTCGTCGGCCTCGTCCCGGCGCGCGTCGTCGACGCCGCAGCGGCCGTCGGCGCC
>DASSCD010000202.1:0-8441 GCA_035698005.1 Gaiellaceae bacterium
GCGCTCGGCGTCGGCCCGGGTGACGAGGTGGTGACGACGCCGATCACCTGGCCGGCGACGGCGAACGTCGTCGTCCACGTCGGGGCGACCCCGGTCTTCGCCGACGTCCGCGCCGGTGACCTGAACATCGATCCCGAGCACGCGGCCTCGCTCGTCGGCCCGCGCACGAAGGCGATCCTGCCCGTGCACCTGGCGGGCCAGCCGGCCGACCTCGACCCGCTCTGGGCGGTCGGCGTCCCGGTGATCGAGGACGCTGCCCACGCGGTCGAGAGCGCCTACCGCGGGCGGAAGATCGGCGGCCTCTCGGATGCGACCTGCTTCTCCCTGTACGCGACGAAGAACGTCGCCGCGGGGGAGGGCGGGATCATCGCCACGAACCGCGACGACGTGGCCCAGGCCGTCGACGAGCTCCGGGTCATGCGCCGTGGGCACGGCTCCCGTTACGACATCCCGGTCCCGGGCTACAAGGCGAACCTCTCGGACGTCCTCGCCTCGATCGCGCTCGTCCAGCTCGACAAGATCGACCGCCACCGCGAGATCCGGCTCCGCCACGTCGCCGCCTACGACAGGGCGGTCGCGGAGCTCGACGGGATCGAGCCGCTCGCGCGCGACCCGCGGGACACGCACGCGCTCCACCTGTACGTCGTCCGCATCGACGCCGAGCGTGCCGGCGCCACGCGCGACGACTACCAGCAGGCGCTCGCCGACGAGCGGATCGGGACGAGCATCCACTTCCTGCCCGTGCACCGGCTGACCGCGTACCGCGAGCGCTTTCCCGACCAGCCGCCGCTCCCGGTGGCGGAGAAGGCGGGCGACGAGGTGCTCTCGCTCCCGCTCTCCCCGGCGCACTCGGACGCGGACGTCGATGACGCGATCGACGCGCTGCGGCGCGTCCACGCCCGCTTCACGAGCGGCTAGGCGACGGCGAGCAGGAGCTGGTTCCCGGACGGGTCGACCGCCACTGCTCCGTACTCGTCCTCCCGCACGTCGTGACCCGCGTGCTCGAGCCGCTCGACGACCCGGTCGCGCTCGGCGGCGTCGGGCAGGAGAATCGTCGTTCGGCGGAGCGCGGCCGTGCCCTCGGGCGGCGCTGTGGCGCCCGCGCTCTCCCAGGTGTTCGCGCCGAGGTGATGGTGGTAGCCGCCCGCGGCGAGGAACGCCGCCTGGGCGCCGAGCTGGGCCATGAGCCCGAAGCCGAGCACATCGCGGTAGAAGGCGACGGTGTCCGCAATCTCGGCGACCTTGAGGTGCACGTGCCCCATCACCGTTCCCGCGGGCAGCACGTCGAAAGGAGCGGTCGCGGGGTCCTCGAGCTCGCCCAGGAGGCTGCGGGTGTCGAGCGGGAGCGTCGTCATGCGCGCACCGACCT
This sequence comes from Gaiellaceae bacterium, assembly GCA_035698005.1. Taxonomy (GTDB): domain Bacteria; phylum Actinomycetota; class Thermoleophilia; order Gaiellales; family Gaiellaceae; genus GMQP-bins7. The sequence continues at coordinate 1,370 of DASSCD010000202.1, forward strand.
GCCCCTCCCAGACCTCGCGCGGCCGGTCCCAGTAGACCTCGATCCCGTGCCCGTCGGGGTCGGAGAGGTAGATCGCCTCGCTCACGAAGTGGTCGGAGAGCCCCGCGAGCGGGATGCGCTCGCGTGCGACGTGCGCCAGCCAGGCCGCGAGGTCGGCCCGCTCCGGGAGGAGCAGGGCGAAGTGGTAGAGGCCCGTGTGGCCGTACGCGGGCCGCGCTCCCGGCTCCTCGACGAGCACGAGCAGCTCGCGTTCGCCGGTCCCGACGGCCGCGCGGCCGTCGTCGCGTCCGAGCTCGACCAGTCCGAGCGTCTCCCGGTAGAAGGCGAGCGAGCGCTCGAGGTCGGAGACGGTGAGATGGACCGGGCCCATCGAGGTCCGCGCCGAGATCTCGGCGCTCGCCGGGGAGCCGACCACCTCCAGTTCCTCGGGATCGCGGGGCGCCTCGGTCACCGCACCAGTGTTTCACGCTGCGTTCGGCTCGCGGCAGGTCAGCGCGCGAGCCGCAGGCGCGCGCCGATCGCCTTCCGCTCCGCGGGCAGGTAGAAGCCGGCGACGAGGAGCAGGAGCGGGTACGCGAGCGAGAGCGCGGTCGCGACCGGCAGCCCGCCGCCTGCGAGCTTCCCGATCGCGACGAGCGCGAGCCCGGCCGCCACGGCGGTCGCGACGCGACGCCACTGGTACGGGACGGGGTAGATCCGCTGCGCCCACCAGGTCATCCCGGCGAACATCGTCGCGTAGGCGGCGATCGTCGCCGCGGCGGCGCCCATCATCCCGTAGCGCGGGATCAGGATCAGGTTGAGGGCGACGTTGACGATCGCGGCCGCGCCGGTCACGACCCAGTTGAACTGCGTCCGCCGCGCCCGGCCGACGCCGATGACCATGACGACGTATCCGGCGAAGATGACCACCGCGAATGCGAGCGGCCCGACCACCCTCGACGACTCCGCGAACGAGGGCGCCGCGATCCAGTCCACGAGCCACGGCGAGAGGAGCGCGAGCCCGGTCGCGACCCAGGTCGTGAGGAAGACGAGATACGTGAGCACGAACGCGTACGTCCGCTTCGCCTCACGATCGTCCTCGATCGAGTAGGCGAATGCCGGCCACGCGGTGCGGAAGGCGGTCAGGAGCAGCGCCATCGCCGAGGCGATCCGCACCCCCACCGAGTAGAGGCCGACCTCCTGCGTGTCCGCGAGCTTGACGAGGAAGAAGCGGTCGCTGAAGTTCGTCACCCACAGCAGGAGCGCGCTCGGCACGAGCGGCATGCCGAAGCGGTTCATCTCCCGGAACAGCCCGCGGTCGAACTGGAGGCCGAGCTGCTCGCGCCGGTAGCCGACGAGCGCTGCGTACACGAGCAGTGTTCCCGTGAAGTTGCCGACGACGACGCCGAGCGGGCCGGCGTCCAGCGCGACGACGAGGGCGAGCGTCGCACCGATCGTGAGCGCGACGTTCGCGAGGCTCGCGGTCACGTATGCGACCGAGCGCTCCTCGACACGGAAGAGCGAGGTCAGCTGCTCGTAGTTCATCTGCGCCCACAGCCCGACGAACGCGGCGGCGACGACCTCCGCCTCGTCGGCCGAGCCGAAGAGCACGGTCGAGATCTCGCCCGAGAACGCGGCGCCGACGACCAGCCCGAGCGTCGCCATCGCCATCGTGAACCAGAACGATGTCCGCAGGACGAGCCGGCGGTGCTCCGAGTCGGGGCGGTCGAAGTAGAAGCGGAAGAACGCGTTCGTGATCCCGAGCCGGAGCGTGATCACGAGCACCGTGGTGAGCGCGATCAGCGTCTCGACGATGCCGTAGTCGGACGGCGAGAGGTAGCGCGTGTAGACGGGGAGGAGGAGGACGGCCAGGATCCGCTGGACGAGGCCGCCGAAGCCGTAGATCGCCGAGTGCTTGCCGAGTCTCCTGAGCTCCGTGCCGAGCGCCATGCAGGGCGAGAGTAGAGCGAGCGCAGGCGGTCGGGCCGTGCGGCGGTCGCTAGATGACGCCGCCTCGCGGCAGCAGCCACGGTGAGACGCGGTTCCAGCGACCGATCTGGCACCCGTCCGAGCGGCTGAACCTGGCGGCGATCCGCTTTCCGTCGAGCGTGCCCACGACCCGCGCGGTCTGCGGTCCGCCGTAGATCTGCGCCCACACGACGTCCTTGGGGACGGCGGCGAAGAGCTGCGGGCCTCCGGCGGCGAGTCGGCGGCAGGCCACCGCCGGCCGGGGAAGAGTCCCACCGACGGGGCCGCAGCGCAGCCGCCACGTCTTCGTCGCACCGGTGTGCGCCCCGTTCGGCGAGTACGTGACCGTCAGCGCCGTGGCAGCGGACGGTCCGGCGGACGACGCAGAGCCGCAGCCGACGAGCACTGCCGCGAGAACGGCGAGAGGAAGCACGCCTCGCATCCCTCCAGGGTACTCCCGAGAGCAGGCGCAGCTCGTTCTCCGGGAGCGAGACTCGAGCAGTTGCGCGCTCTGGTTCGCTCCTCCCGCGCTGGTACGGTCGCCGCGTGCCGACCGAGGACCCGCCCCGTTACGGGCCGCCCGACGCGCTGACCTCCCCGCGGTACTCCGGCGTCAAGACGTTCGCACGCTGCCCGCTCGTCGACGACCCGGACGGCGTCGACGTCGCGGTCCTCGGGATCCCGTTCGACACCGCCACGACGAACCGGCCCGGCGCGCGCTTCGGGCCCGAGGCGATCCGCTCCGCGTCGATCGCACTCCGGCCGTACAACCCGGTGCAGGACGCGCACGTGTTCGGCGCACTCTCGGTCGCCGACCTTGGCGACGTCCCGGTCACGCCCGGCAACGCGGAGCGCACGGTCGGTCAGATCGCGGACGCGCTCGAGCCGATCGTGCGCGCGGGTACGCGGACCCTCTGCCTCGGCGGCGACCATCTCGTCGTTCTCGGGGAGCTGCGTGCGCATGCCGCCGTCCACGGCCCGGTCGGTCTCGTGCTTCTCGACGCGCACGCGGACGTCTGGGACACCTACGTCGGCGAGCGCTACTACCACGGCTCGCCGTTCCGGAGGGCGCTCGAGGAGGGCCTGCTCGATCCCTCGCGCTCGCTGCTCGCGGGAATGCGCGGGCCCGTGTACGGGCCCGATGACGCAGCGATGCCGTCCGAACTCGGCTTCGAGGCGATCCCGTGCGAGGAGCTCGTCGCGCTGACGCCCGAGGCGTACGGCGCTCGCGTTCGGGCGCGTGTCGGCGAGGGCCCGCTCTTCCTCTCCTTCGACGTCGACGTGCTCGACCCGGCGTTCGCGCCCGGCACGGGCACGCCCGAGGCGGGAGGTCTCTCGACCCGCGAGGCGCTCGGCTACCTGCGCGCCCTGCGCGGCGTGCGCTTCACCGGCTACGACGTCGTCGAGGTGAGCCCGCCCTACGACGGCCCGGGTCAACCGACGGCGGTCGCGGCGTCGAACGTGGCCTTCGAGCTGCTCACGCTCGACGTCCTCGGGCGGGCCGCGTGACGCGTCGCGCTCGCCTCGTCGGGACCGTCGTTCTCACCGCGGCCGCGATCGCCTACCTCGTGTGGAAGATCGAGCTCGGGACGACCCTGGACATCCTCTCGGAGGCCGACCTCGGCTGGTTCGCGCTCGCGGTCGCGATCATGGTGCTGACCGTCCCGGTGCTCGCGCTGCGCTGGGGTTGGCTGCTCCGCGCACAGGGGATGGAGGAGCGCCTGCCGTGGCTGACCCGCGCCTATTTCGTCGCCTACACGGCGGGCCAGGTGCTCCCCACCTCGCTCGGCGGCGATGCGGTACGCATTCTCGAGACCGCTCGCAGACATGCCGGCCGTGCGACCGCGATCACGGGCACCGTCGTGCTCGAGCGCGGGCTCGGCGGGGCGACGACCGTGCTCCTCGGCGCCATCGGTTTCGTCCTCTCGATCGGCCACTTCGACGTCAGCGCCTACCTCTGGCTCGAGGGTGTCTTCGTGTTCGGGACGATCGTCCTCGGGTTCCTCTTCTTCGCCCGCTCCGCCCGCCCGCTGCTCCGCCGCGCCGAGCCGCTCCTGCGACGCCTGCGGGTGGACGGCGTCGTGCGCGGCTTCTACGAGAGCATCCATCACTACCGGGGGACGCCGCGGCTCCTCGGCGTGGTGCTCGCGGTCACTCTCGCCGTGCAGGCGGTGCGGATCCTCGCCATCTGGGCGGCCGCGAAGGCGGTCGGCATCGACCTCGACGTCCGCGTCTACTACGTGATGGGGCCGCTCCTCTTCCTCGTCATGCTCGTGCCGTTCACGCTGAACGGCTTCGCCGTTCGCGAGGCGTTCTTCGTCAGCTTCCTCGGCAGCCTCGACGTCGGCGCGGACCAGGCCTTCGCGGCCGGGTTCCTCTACTTCCTCGTGACGTTCGCGCTCGCGCTCCCGGGCGGCGCGATCATGCTCTGGGAGGGAGTCCGCGGGGGGACGCGGCCGCGGGTCGAGCATGGCTGACGACGCAGCGGTCGTCGTCGTCACCTACGACGCGCTGCCGTGGATCGAGGACTGCCTCGCGAGCGTCCGGGGCGAGCAGGTCGTGGTCGTCGACAACGGCTCGCGCGACGGCACCGTGGCCCTCGTCCGAGAGCGGTTCCCGGGGGTGCGCGTCGTCGAGTCCGAGAACCGCGGGCTCGGGGCGGGCTGGAACGTCGGGATCCGAGAGACCGCGAGCAGGTACGTCCTCCTCCTGAACGCCGATGCGTGGCTGCGCGGGGACGCGCTCGCACGGCTCGTCGCGTTCGCCGACGGCCGCCCGCGGGCCGCGGTCGTCGGGCCGCGGCTGCTGAACCCCGACGGGACGCTGCAGCGCTCCGTGCGCGGCTTCCCGACGCTGTGGCGGCTCGCGACCGAGTACTTCTTCCTGCGCAAGCTCGCGCCCCGGACGCGTGCGCTGAACGCCTTCTACGCGGGCGGCTTCGACCACGACGAGGTGCGCGAGGCCGAGTTCGTCATGGGCGCGTGCATGCTCGTGCGCCGGGAGGCGATCGAGGAGGTGGGGCCGCTCGACGAGGAGTTCTTCCTCTTCAGCGAGGAGACGGACTGGTGCTACCGGTTCCGGAAAGCGGGCTGGGAGGTCCTCTTCTTCCCCGGCTCCGAGTGCGTCCACGTCGGAGGCGCCGCCCACGGGGGCCGGCTGTACCGCGAGAACCTCCTCGGCCACCTCCGCTTCCTGCGCAAGCACGACGGCGCGCGAACGGCCGAGCGTGCCCGCCGGCTGCTCCTGGCGGCGCTCCGGCTGCGCGGGGTGCTCTTCCGCGGCGAGCGCGGCCGCGTCTACCGCGAGACGGCGGGCTGGCTCGCGTCGGGCAGCGCCGCCGAGCTCCTCGACGCATGACCGCGGTCGAGCTGTACCTCCGGCTCGCGCTCGGGTTCGGGGTGCTCCTGCTGCCGGGATGGCTGCTGGCGCGCGCACTCGGCGTACGAGGCGTCCCGGCCGCGCTCGCCTGGTCGCTCACGGTCGTCTTCGCCTGCCTCGTCGTCACCTTCGCGCTCCAGGCCTCGCTCTCGCTCACCCTCGCGCTCCTCTTCGTGGCGGGCGCCGGCGCGCTCGCGGCGGCCGTGCTGCGCCGCGTGCCCGCCGACCCGCCGACGCCGGGGCGCGGTTGGGCCGGCGTCGCGGGGCTCGTGTTGGGCTTCGGGCTCTGGCGGCTCGCGAGCTCGGTCGAGGGCGACGGGCTCTTCCACCTCGCGCGGATCCGCAAGCTCGCGGAGCTCGACGACCTGACGCTGAAGGCGATCGGCGAGTTCGCGGACGCGAGCCTGCACCCTGGGTACGCGTTCCCGCTCTGGCACGGGTTCGTCGCGCTCGTCGCCCGGATCGCGGGCGTCGATCCCGAGCAGGTCGTCCTCCACCTGCCGTCGCTCCTCGCCCCGCTCGCGGTCGTCGTCGCGTACGAGGCGGGCTGGGCGCTCTTCCGGCGGACGTGGGCCGCTGGAGCGGCGGCGGCGGCGCAGGTCGCCCTCGCGTGCTTCGCGCCCGGTCACGGCGGCTCGTATCCGCTACTCGCGCTCCCGGCGACCGCTGCCGCCCAGCTGCTCGTGCCGGCCGCGCTCGCGCTCGCGCTGGGCGCAGTCCGCGAGCCGACGCGAGGCCGGCTCGCGTCCACCGCGGCCGCGGCCTTCGTGCTCGCCGTCGTGCACCCGACGTACGCGATCTTCCTCTGGATCCCGTTCGCCGGCTTCCTGCTCGTGCGCCTCATGTGGACGCGGGAGGACGTGCGCGCCGGCGCCCTCGCGCTCGGCGCTCTCGTCGTCCCGGCTGCCCTCTTCATGCTCTGGCTCCTGCCGGTGGTGCGCGACACGGCATCGCACTCGCCCGGGCCCGAGGAGGTCCGGCGGGCGTTCGAGCAGTACGCGGGGCAGCTGGACGTGCGCTCGGAGGCGAGCTACAGCCTCGCGGCCGAGGTCTTCACGCGCCGCGGGGCGATCCCGGTGGCGGCGCTCCTCCTGCTCCCGCTCGCCGCGCTCGCCGCGCGGCGGCGCTGGGCCGCCTTCGTCGTCGGGGGCTCGCTCGCGATCTTCGCCATCATGCTCGTGCCCTTCCTCTTCACGAGCCTCGCCGACCTGGTCTCGATCTCGCAGGCGCGCCGCGCCGCCGGGTTCCTGCCGCTCGCCTTCGCCTTCGCCGGCGGCCTCGGCGTGCTCTCGCGGATCGTCGGGCCCCTCCTGCCACTCGCCGCCCTGGCTGCGGGGATCGCGCTCCAGCTCGCGCTCCCGGGCGACTTCGGGTACGTGCTCGACGACGCCGGGCCGGCCTGGATCACCTGGTTCGCCGTCGTCGGCGCGGTCGTCGCGCTCGTCGTCGGGCTCGTCCGGCGCGGGCCGCCCGTCGAGGCAGCCGCGGGCTGGGCCGCGGCGCTCTTCCTCCTGCCGGTCGTCCTCGTCGGGCTCGGGCGCTGGACGAAGGTGGAGCACCCCGAAAGGGCGCTGTCCGACGGGCTCGTCGCCGCTGTGCGCGCGGGGGTGCCCGCGCGCGCGATCGTCTTCTCGGACCAGGACACGAGCTACCGGCTGGCCGCGCTCGCCCCGCGTGGGGAGGACGGCGGCGGGGACGGCCTTCCCGGCCGCAACCTCCTGAACGGCGTCGAGCTGCCCGCGTTTGC
>DASSCD010000203.1:0-25150 GCA_035698005.1 Gaiellaceae bacterium
CTCGGGGCGGGCCGATTGTAGCTGACACATCTACAGAACCTTCCCCGCCGCCTTGGCGAGGAGGTACGAGTGGACGAACCCGTCGAGCGCACCGTCGAGGACGGACTGGGCATTGCCCGCCTCGTGGTCGGTGCGGTGGTCCTTGACGAGCTGGTACGGGTGGAGCACGTACGAGCGGATTTGACTCCCGAAGCCGATGTCCTGCGCCGCCCCTCGCTCCCTCGCGAGCTCGGCCTCGCGCTTCTCCTCCTCGAGCTCGGCGAGGCGAGAGCGGAGGATGCGGAGCGCCGTCTGCTTGTTCGACGTCTGCGAGCGCTCGTTCTGGCACTGAACGACGATCCCGGTTGGCAGGTGGGTGATGCGGACCGCCGAGTCGGTCTTGTTGACGTGCTGCCCGCCGGCGCCGCTCGAGCGGTACGTGTCGATGCGGAGGTCCGACTCGTCGATCTCGACCGCCGTGTCGTCGGGCAGGAGCGGCGAGACCACGACCTGGGCGAAGGCGGTATGCCGGCGGTGCGACGCGTCGAACGGCGACAGTCGGACGAGCCGGTGGACGCCCCGCTCCGCCTTCAGCACGCCGTAGGCGTTCTCTCCCCGGACCGCGACCGTCGTCGACTTGAGGCCCGCCTCCTCGCCCGGGCTCGCCTCCAGCGTCTCCGTATCGAAGCCGCGGTCCGCAGCCCACCGCAGGTACATGCGCAGGAGCATCTCCGCCCAGTCCTGCGCGTCCGTGCCTCCCGTCCCGGCGTGGATCTCGAGGACGGCGTCGCCCCCGTCGTAGCGCCCGGTGAAAAGGGCGTCCTCCTGGAGCCGCGCGAGGTCGGCCTCGACCGGCGCGAGCTGCCCGGCGACGTCGTCTTCGAGCTCGGGGTCGAGCGCGTACAGCTCCTTCGCATCGTCGAACTCGCGCTGCAGGCGCTCGTAGCGCTCGAGCTTCCTCGTCACGCGCGAATGCTCCGTCGAGATCCGCGCCGCCGCGGCCTGGTCGTCCCAGAACCCCGGGGCGCCCATCGCCTCCTCGAGCTCGTCCCGCCGGCGCGTCAGGCCGTCCGGGTCAAAGGTAATCACGGACCCAGGCGAGCTGGGCCCCGATCTCCTCGAGCCGCTGGTCGAGCGGCCTGCCGTCGGCCTCGGCCATGCGAGAGAGGGTAGCCGCAGGCCTGGTCGGAACCGTGTCCGAACTGCGACGGTTGAGAACCGCGATGTGATGGTATCCCTGTCGCAAGTGCCGGCGATTCGAGCGCGTCTCCGAAGGACCTACTCCGTCGAGGCGGAGCTCGTCTTCGTCGCGCTCGTGCTGGTCGCCTGGCAGGCGATCCGGATCCCCCTGGAGGGGAACCTCGAGGTCTCGCTCGCCCACGCGGACAGCGTGCTCGGCTTCGAGCGCGCGCTCTCGGTGGACATCGAGGGCGCCGTGATCGAGCGCGTGTCCGAGGCCGGGCTGACGCCGCTCCTGACGTGGCTGTACACGAACATCCACCTCCCCATCCTCTTCGCCTTCCTCGCGGCGGTGCGCCTGTACGACCCTGCCCGGTACCCGCGCGTGCGCACGATCTTCGCTCTCTCGTTCGTGCCTGCCGTCTTCGTCATCGGCCTGTACCCGCTCGCGCCGCCGCGCTGGCACGCTGCGTTCGGGCTCGAGCCGGCTCCGACCCACACCGATCTCGCGGGAACGACCGCGGTGCTCATGCACAACTCGACGGCGGCCGCGGCCAGCCAGCACTTCGGGTTCGCCCTCTTCGTCGCGGCGGTCTCCCTCTGGATCTTCCCCCGCTCGCGCCTCGCCCTCACCGCATTGGCGTACCCCGCGCTCGTGTTCGTCGTGATCGTCGGGACCGGGAACCACTACGTGATCGACTGCGTCATCGGCTCGGCGACGTTCGCGCTCGCGGCGCTCGCAGCCCGCTACCTGCACGGGCCCGGGCCGTCGCCCTCTCCCGTGCCGGCGCCCGGCGTCCTCGGCGCCGCGGTCGGCTACGGCCTCGTCGTCTGGGCGATCGTCGACCTGAACCTGATGAACCTCCGCAGCCCGGCCAACCTCGTCCCCTTGTTCGTGCTCGCTGCGGGCGTCGCCGCGGTGCTCATCCCGCGGATGGCGAAGGAGCCAGTCGCCGAGAGCAGCTAGCGCGTCCTCAACGCCTCCCGTCCGAGGAGACAGGCGGCGAGCCAGGCGAGACCGAGGCACCAACCCGCGAGGACGTCCGTCACGAAGTGGACGTTCAGCGCGATGCGGGAGAGCCCGATCGCAATGCCGAGGACGACGACGGCCGCCCACAGCCAGGTCCTCGCGCGCCGCGACGCGAGCCGCTCGGTGGCGAGCACCGCGAGCGCGCCGAGGCTCGCGACGCCGGCCGTCGCGTGCCCGCTCGGGAACGCAGCCGAGTCGGGGAGCGGCACCGCTGACCCGACGTCCGGGCGCGGCCGGTCGAACCACTCCTTGGCGAGCGCGACGACGAGCTGGGAGCCGAGGTAGGTCGCGGCGAAGAACGCCAGGTCGAGCCACGCCCGCTCGCGAACGAGGAGAACGGCTGCCGCGACTCCGAGCGCCGTCAGCCCGATCCAGCCGCCGAGCCATGAGAGCGGCCGCGCGAGCCACTCGACCCAGCCCGGGAGGTCGCTCGCGACCCACTCGGCGACGTCGCCGTCGACCGTGGCGAGCGGCTCGCGCTCGTAGAGGACGGCGAGCGCGACGAAGCCGAGGAGACCGGCGGCGAGGAGCATCCAGAGGCGCCTGCTCTCCGTCACGCCGTACGAGTCTGCCTTTCGAGGCGGCGCGACGAGTCGCGGCCGGAGGCCGGCTCCGCCGGCCGGGAGGCCCGGCTACGGATCAGCGGGTCGCAGCGGCGAAGGAGCGGGCTCGCGGGGGAACCCTGGGTTCCCCCGCGAGCGAGAAGGAGGGGGTACGTGCGGGAACCATGGTTCCCCCACGATCAAGCTCCGTGGCAGCGCTTGTACTTCTTGCCCGAGCCGCACCAGCAGGGGTCGTTGCGGCCGAGGTCCTTGTGCTCGTTCACGACCGGGGCCTGCGCGAACGAGCCGGACGAGGCGACTGGAGGCGCGGCCAGCGCGGTCGCCGAGCTCGTCCCGGCGGCGGCGATGACGTCCGCGCCGGCCGAGGTCTGATGCTCGTACTGGAGGTTGCCGTCGTGGGCCTGCATCGGCTCGAGCGCAGGCTGCTCGACCTCGACGGCGACGTGGAAGAGCGTGAAGACGACCTCCTGGCGGATCGTCGTGCCGAGCTCCTCGAACATCACATGGCCCTCGCCGCGGTACTCGACGAGCGGGTCCTTCTGGGCGAAGGCGCGCAGGTGGACGCCCTCGCGCAGGTAGTCCATCGCCTCGAGGTGCTCGCGCCAGCGCTGGTCGACCGTCTGCAGGATCACGTAGCGCTCGACTTCGCGGGCGAGCTCGGCGCCGAGCGCCTCCTCCCGCTCCGCGTAGGTCTCGAGCGCGTCGTCGACGAACTCCTCGACGAGCGCCTCCCGGTCGGTGACGTCCGCCTCCTCGCGCAGCTCGGCGACGGTGATGTCCGTCCCGTACAGGGACTGCATGCTCGCGACGAGCCCCTCGAGATCCCAGTCCTCGGCGAACTCGGAGTCCGTGAGCTGCCGCACCGTGCCCTCGACCGTCTCGGTGATCCAGCTCCGGACCTCGTCGGAGAGGTCCTCGCCCTCGAGCACGCGCCGGCGCTGCTCGTAGATGACCATCCGCTGCGTGTTCATCACGTCGTCGTACTTGAGGACGTTCTTGCGCGAGACGAAGTTCTGCTCCTCGACCTTCTTCTGGGCGTTCTCGATCTGGTTCGAGAGGATCTTCGCCTCCATGGGCTGGTCGTCCGGGATCTTGAAGCGGTTCATGATGTTGTAGATCCGGTCGCCGGCGAACAGGCGCACGAGGTCGTCCTGCCCCGAGAGGTAGAAGCGCGTCTCACCGGGGTCGCCCTGCCTGCCCGAGCGGCCGCGCAGCTGGTTGTCGATCCGCCGCGCCTCGTGCCGCTCGGTACCGAGGACGTAGAGTCCACCGAGGTCGAGGACCCCTTCGCCGAGCTTGATGTCGACGCCGCGGCCGGCCATGTTCGTCGCGATCGTGACGGCGCCGCGCTGGCCCGCGTCCTTGATGATCTCGCCCTCACGCTCGTGCTCCTTCGCGTTCAGCACGTTGTGGTCGATGCCCTTGCGCTTGAGGAGCTCCGAGAGGTACTCGGAGGTCTCGACGGCGATCGTGCCGACAAGGACGGGCTGCCCGGCCTCGTGGCGCTCGACGATGTCGTCGAGGACGGCGGCGAACTTCGCGTCCGGAGTCTTGAAGATGAGGTCGTTCTGGTCGAGGCGGGCGATCGGCTCGTTCGTCGGGATCTCGACGACGTGCAGGTCGTAGATCTCGACGAACTCCTTCTCCTCCGTCTTCGCCGTCCCGGTCATCCCGGCGAGCTTCTCGTACAGGCGGAAGTAGTTCTGGAGGGTGATCGTCGCGAGGGTGACGTTCTCCTCGCGGATCTTCACGCCCTCCTTCGCCTCGATCGCCTGGTGCAGCCCCTCGCTCCAGCGGCGCCCCTCCATGATGCGGCCCGTGAACTCGTCGACTATCTTGACCTCGCCGTCCTGGACGACGTAGTCGACGTCGCGCTTGTACAGGGACTGCGCCTTCAGCGCCTGCATCAGGTGGTTCACGAGGATGACGTTCTTCGGGTCGTAGAGGTTGTCGATGCCGAGTGCCTGCTCGACCTTTTCGATCGTCGCCTGCGCCGGGGACACGGTCTTGAACTTCTCGTCGTAAAGGAAGTCGGCGCCGGAGAGCTCCGTCTCGTCCTCGCCCTTCGCCGTCTTGCGGGTCGCGGGCGCGCCGTCCAGGTCCTTGACGACGCGCGCGAACTGGTAGTACGTCGCCGCCGCCGTCTCGGGCTCGCCCGAGATGATGAGCGGTGTCCGTGCCTCGTCGATGAGAATCGAGTCGACCTCGTCGACGATCGCGTAGGCGTGACTGCGCTGGACGACGCCGTCGAGCGAGACCGCCATGTTGTCGCGGAGATAGTCGAAGCCGAACTCCGAGTTCGTCCCGTAGGTGACGTCGCACCCGTAGGCCTCGCGCCGCTCGGCGAACGGCATCAGGTTCTGGATGAAGCCGACCGTCTGCCCGAGCGCCTCGTACACCGGGCGCGTCCACTCGGCGTCGCGCTTCGCGAGGTAGTCGTTCACGGTCACGAGGTGGACGCCGCGACCTTCGAGGGCGTTCAGGTAGAGCGGCTGCACGGCGACGAAGGTCTTCCCCTCGCCGGTCTTCATCTCGGCGATGTCGCCCTCGTGGAGCGCGATGCCGCCCATCAGCTGGACGTCGAAGAGGCGGACGCCGATCGTCCGCTTGAACGCCTCCCGGACTGCGGCGTAGGCCTCGAAGAGCAGGCCCTCGAGCGTTTCCCCGTTGTCGAGACGCTGCCGGAACTCCGCGGTCTTCCCGCGAAGCTCGTCGTCCGAGAGCGCCTCGAACTCGGGCTCGAGCGTGCCGATGTAGGCGGCGCTGTCGCGCAGCCGCTTGACACGTCGGCCCTCGCCCAGACGGAGGACGCGTTCGAACTTGCCGAAGGACTGGGTCGGCACGGGACTAGGGTAGCGGGTCGCGTCCTCGCGGCCCGGGCCGCGAGGAGCCCCGGCGTGGCGTCAGGCCGCGGCCTCGTCCTGCGTGCCGGACGGCGTCTCCTCCTCGAGCAGCTCGGCGGGTACCGGCGCCTCGATCGGATTCCGTTGCACGGCGCGGCGCGGTTCGTGCGTCCGCTTGTCGCGGTAGCGCTCGATCTGACGCTCGAGCTTGTCGACGAGGCGGTCGATGGCGGCCTCGTACGTCTCTGCGCTCTCGCTCGCGACGATGTTCGGCCCCTTCGTGTAGACGACCGCTTCGGCCGAGTGGTCGTCCCTGATCGATGGGTTGTGCTCTCGCGACAGCGTCACCTCGACGACGGTCTGGTCGTACAGGCGCTTCTCGAGCTTCGCGAGGCGCTTCTCCGCGTACGCCCGCACCGTGTCGTTGAGGGTGCCGTTGTGGGCCTTCACCTGGAGCCGCATGGCGCTCCTTTCGGGGTCGGATCGGAGTCGACGCGTCTACTCTCAATCTAACGGACGGCTCTCGCCAGAGTCACCACCTCGACCCGCCGCGCACCCGCTCGCCTGAGTGCCGTCGCACAGGCGTCCGCGGTCGCGCCCGACGTGTAGACGTCGTCGACGACACAGACGGCGGAGGGCGCGCGGACAGACGCGACGACGCTCCCGCGCACGTTCCTCCGCCGCTCGTCGAGCGCGAGGCCACGCTGGCGCGGGAGCGATCCGGTTCGGCGGAGCAGGTCGGCCGCGGGGACGCGCCAACGGCCCGCCAATGCTCGAGCGAGCCCTCGCGGAGCTACTGCCCCCCGCTTCCAGGCGCGCTCGGGATCGCCCGGGACGTGCACCAGCGCTTCGACGTCCGGCCGCGGCACCACCTCGTCGACGAGCGCGGCCGCCTTCTCCGCGAGCCCGCGGCGACCGCGTTCCTTCCACTCGCGGACGAGCGCCCGCGCCCTCGCGTCGTAGACGAGGGCCGAGCGGGCGTGGGCGAAGGCGAGCCGTCGGCCCGAGCACTCGGCGCAGCGGCGCACCGGCCAGGCGCCGGGCGAGCCGCAGCGGTCGCACACCGGCGGTCTCAGCCGGACGAGCGCGTCACGACAGGGAGCGCAGAGCGCGCTGCCCGGCGCCCCGCACACGGCGCAGCGCTCGGGAAGGAGCAGGTCGACGAGCCCGACCACGTAAGCGACAGTGTCTGCCGCTAGGCGTCACGGGTCTGCGAAAAGATCGCGTCGGCTTCCGCGAGAGTCTCCGCCGAGCCGATGTCGTACCACTCGCCCGGCAGGAGCCAGGTGTAGAACGGCGTCCGCGGGTACAGCCACTCGACGAGGCGGCCGGGCTGGTCCGGGTTGTTCCCCTCCTCGAGATACTGCTTCACGAGCGGGAGCGCCTGCCGCGGGTAGTAGTAGAGCGCGACTCCGGAGAGCGTCGTGCGCGCTGCGCTCGGCTTCTCTTCGAAGAAGACGATCCGGCCGTCCTCGTCGACCTCGATCTGGTTGTACTCGTGCATCCGCGAGAGATCGCCGACGTCGTGAACGGCGATGACGGGCGCGTCGACCTCGCGGCCGTACGCGACGAGCCCGGAGACGTCCGCACCGAACAGGTTGTCGCCCGCGACGACGACGAACTCTTCGTCGATTCCGAGCTGGTCGAGCACGAAGCCGATGTCGCCGATCGCGCCGAGGCGGTCGTCGTTGGACGTCGTCCCGTCGTTCACGACCGTCACGTCGTCCTTGCCCTCCGCCCACTGCTCGAAGTGCGGCGTGAACTTCGCGTTCGTCACGACGACGACGCCCTCGAGCCCCATCGGCCGCAGCCGCTCGACGACGCGATCGAGCATCGGCTTGCCACCGACCTCGAGCAGCGCCTTCGGCCGGTCGAGGGTCAGGGGGTACAGGCGCGTCGCGTAGCCGGCGGCGAGGACGAGCGCCTTCATGCCGGCACCTTACTCGGGAGGCTCTCCGCGTACGGCGGCCGGTGGACGCCCTCGTCCGTCACGATCGCGGCGACGAGCGAGGCGGGGGTCACGTCGAACGCGGGGTTGTGCGCCGGGTAGCGCGAGGAGACCTCGTCGGGATCGCGCTCCTCGATGGGCATGTCCGCCCCCGTCGGCGTGTCCGGATCGAGCGTCGAGGTCGGCGCGACGACGACGAGAGGGACACCGTGCCGGTCGGCGGCGAGCGCGAGGCCGTAGGTTCCGACCTTGTTCGCGACGTCCCCGTTCGCGGCGATGCGGTCGGCGCCGACGAGGATCGCGTCCACCTCGCCGGCGGCGACGAGCGACGCGGCCGCTCCGTCCGCGATCACGGCGAAGGGGATGCCGAGCGCATCCAGCTCCCAGGCGGTGAGGCGCGCCCCCTGGAGCAGCGGACGCGTCTCGTCGACCCAGACGCGCTCGACGAGCCCTGCCTCCCACGCGGCGCGGATCGCGCCGAGCGCCGTCCCGTAGCCGCCGGTCGCGAGCCCGCCCGTGTTGCAGTGCGTCAGGACGCTCGAGCCGGGCTGCAGCAGCGACACGGCGTGCGCGGCCATCCTGCGGCAGCGGTCGACCTCCGCCTCGTGGATCGCGCGCGCTCGCTCGGGGGTCGGGTCCGCGCGCATCTCTCCGAGCGCCCACACCAGGTTGACCGCCGTCGGACGCGAGGAGGCGAGCACGTCGTGCGCGGCATCGAGATCCTCGCCGCGCAGCGCGGCGAGCGCGAACCCGTAGGCCGCGGCGACTCCGATCGCGGGCGCGCCCCGGATCGCGAGCGTGCGGATCGCCTCGGCGACGTCGGCGGCCGACTCGCAGCGCAGCTCGACCTCCTCGTCGGGCAGCCGCCGCTGGTCGAGCAGGACGACCGCATCGCCCTCGAGCCGGACGATCCGCGAGGGCTCGAGTCCCTGCATCACAGCCATGCGCTCCCGCTGGCGGCCGGAGCCGGGCTGTGCCCGGCGGGAGGCCAAGCGCGGGTGCTTCCGTGCACAGCGAACAGGAAGGGGGTACGTGGGGGAAACGTCGTTTCCCTCACGACCTACTCGGTGCCCTCGTTCCAGCTGTCGAGGTACTTCTGCTGCTCTTCGGTGAGCGTGTCGATCGCGACGCCCATCGTGGCAAGCTTCAGGCGCGCGATCTCGTCGTCGATGTCCTTGGGGACGTCGTACACACGCCGCTCGAGGCCCGCGCCATTCGCGACCACCCATTCGGCCGAGAGGGCCTGGTTCGCGAACGACATGTCCATGACGATCGCCGGATGGCCCTCGGCCGCGGCCAGGTTCACGAGCCGCCCGTCGCCGATCAGGTACAGGCGTCGTCCGTCGGCGAGCGTGAACTCGTCCACGAGCGCGCGTGCCTCCCGCGTCTCGATCGCGAGCTCGCGCAGAGCCGGGATCTCGATCTCGACGTTGAAGTGGCCCGTGTTCGCGAGGATCGCGCCGTCCTTCATTCGCTCCATGTGGGCCTTCGTGATCACGCCCTTGTCGCCGGTCGCGGTGCAGAAGATGTCGCCGACCTCGGCCGCCTTCTCCATCGGCAGCACCTCGAAGCCGTCCATGACAGCCTCGAGCGCCCGCACGGCGTCGACCTCGGTGACGATGACGTGCGCGCCCATCCCGCGCGCCCGCTGCGCGACGCCGCGCCCGACCCAGCCGTAGCCGGCCACGACGAAGCGGCCGCCGGCGAGGAGGACGTTCGTCGCCCGCACGATGCCGTCGATCGTCGACTGGCCCGTGCCGTACCGGTTGTCGAACAGGTGCTTCGTCTGGGCCTCGTTGACCGCGATGACGGGGAACCCGAGCTTGCCCTCGCGCTCGAGCGCCTTTAGGCGGATGACGCCCGTGGTCGTCTCCTCGGTGCCGGCGATGACGTCGCCGAGCTGCTCGCGGCGGTGCGAGTGGAGGACGCCGATGACGTCGGCGCCGTCGTCCATCGTCAGGTGCGGGCGATGGTCGACCGCGGCCTCGATGTGGCGGTAGTACGTGTCGTTGTCCTCGTCCTTGATCGCGAAGACGGCGATCCCGTACTCGTCGACGAGGGCTGCGGCGACGTCGTCCTGGGTCGAGAGCGGGTTCGACGCGCAGAGCACCACGTCCGCCCCGCCCGCCTGCAGCGTCCGCACGAGGTTCGCGGTCTCGGTCGTCACGTGCAGGCACGCCGAGACGCGGTGCCCGGCGAGCGGCTGCTCGCGCTCGAAGCGCTCGCGGATCGCGGCGAGCACGGGCATCTGCCGGTCCGCCCACTCGATCCGGCGCACGCCCTCCGAGGCGAGCGCGAGGTCCTTCACGTCGTGTCGCTGTGTCGTTGCCATTCCTTCCTCTCTTCGTCGTCCGGTTCCAGGTGGTCAGTTCGAGTGGTCAGGCTGCGGCCCGGGCGGCGAGCAGGCGCTCGTGCTTGCGCTGCTCCCACTCGACCCAGGCCGGGGCCGCGCTGTCGGGTGGGGCGACGTCCGTGCCGGCGAGCCAGGTCTCGACGGCGCGGCGGAGCTCGGGCTCGCGGCGCAGCCGGATCGCGAAGGCGAGCTCGTCGAGCTCGACGCCGAAGCCCTTGCGTAGGTCCCCGAGGGCTCGCAGCTGGTTCAGCTCGCGGATGCCATAGCGCCGGTAGCCCGCGGGCGTGCGGCCCGGGACGACGAGCCCTGCGCCCTCGAGGTAGCGCAGCATCCGCGGCGACCAGCCCGAGCGCGCGCTCGTCTCTCCGATCGAGAAGGTCTCCACGGCCGCAACCCTACCACAGCCATGTGAAGGTTGTTACGGCGCCGACGTGCCCTCGCGCCCGTACCGGTCCTCGACCCGGACGACATCGTCGAGCTGCGGCGTCGAGACCTCGACGACGAGCGTGTCCTGGAGCGCGGTCACGCGGTGGACGGTGCCCGGCGGGAAGCGGAACGCGTCCCCGGGGCCGATCTCGACCACCTCGAGCTCGCCCCCGACCTCGCCGAGCTCGAGCCGCGCGCGGCCTTCCCGAACGAGCCAGGACTCATCCTTGTGCTCGTGGTACTGCAGGCTGAGCGCCTCGCCGGCGCGCACGAAGAGCAGCTTCCCGGCGTAGTGCTCGGTCTCGGCCCAGACGAGCTCCCAGCCCCAGGGCTTGTCGACCCGCCGTTGGGACGCGCCGTACCGCTCCGAGGTGGGGCTCACGAGAAGCGGACGGCGTCGTCGGGGATGGTCTGGCCCGCGCCGATGCGAAGGCCGTGGTCGAGCTCGTTGCCGCCGCCGAGGGTCGCGCCCGAGCCGACGACGGCGAGGTTGCGGACCTCGCAGCCCGGGCCGAGCTCCGCGTCGTCGCCGACGATCGAGCCGGTCACGACGGATCCCGTGCCGATGCTCGTCCGGGCGCCGACGACGGCATTCTCGACGACTGCTCCCGCGCACAGCCGCGAGCCCGCGCCGAGGACCGCGAGGCTCCCTGCGCGCGCGCCACTCTCGACCACCGCTCCCGGCCCGACGTACACGGGCGGGACGAGACGGGCGCCGGGCTGCACGTCCGCGCTCGGGTCGACGAGCGTGAAGTCCGGCCCCAGTGCGTCGCCGACCTCGGTCGCGAAGGAGCGCTCGAGGACGTCGCGGTGCGCCTGCAGGTACGACTCGGGCGTGCCGACGTCGAGCCAGTAGCCCTCGAGCGCCGTTCCATAGACGGCGCCCTCCGAGGCGAGGCGCGGGAAGACGTCCCGCTCGATCGAGACCGCCTGGCCCTCGGGGACGCCGGCGAGCACCTCCGGCTCCAGCACGTAGAGACCCGCGTTGATCAGGTCGGTGTCGATCTCCTCGGGGCGTGGCTTCTCGAGGAACGACTCGACGCGGCCGTCGTCAGCAAGCCGTACGAGCCCGTACCTGCTCGGGTCGGCGACGGGCGTCAGCAGGATCGTCGCCTTCGCGCCGGTCGAGCGGTGGAGGCGGACGAGCTCGGTCAGGTCGGCCTCGCGCAGCGAGTCGCCGTTCAACGCGAAGAAGCTCCCCTCGAGGCCGCGGGCGGCGAATGCGATTCCTCCACCGGTACCGAGCGGTGTCGGCTCGACGGCGTACTCGAGCGCCAGGTCGCCGTAGCGCTCGCCGAAGGTGGACGCGATCTGGTCGGGCAGGTGGCCGCAGGACACGACCGCGCGCTCGACGCCGTGACGGGCGAGGTGCTCGAACGTGAAGGCGAGGAGCGGGCGGTCGACGAGCGGCAGCATGTCCTTCCGGGTGGTGTCGGTGAGGGGTCGCAGGCGGGTCCCCTGGCCGCCGACGAGGATGACCGCCGGGAGGCTCATAGGCCGACCTTCGGCCTATGAGCAGGGAGGGTCGTGGGGACCCGGGAGGTTCCCCACGCTCTTGAGAACAAGGAGGCACACGGGGGAAACATGGTTTTTCCCGTGACCGCGAACGGGCGGCGAGCGGTGCTCACCCTCGCCCGATGCCCTCGTACGCGAAGCCGAGCGCCCGCAGGGCGTCGGGGTCGAGCATGTTGCGCCCGTCCACCAGCACCGCGCCCCGCATGCGCCGCCCCGCCTCCTCCCAGTCGACCTCGCGGAGCTCCGGCCACTCGGTCACGAGGACGGCCGCGTCCGCGCCCTCGAGCGCGGCGAGCGCCGAGTCGGCGATCTCGACCCCCTCCAGGTGCACGGCGCCGTCCGCGACCGGGTCCCACGCGCTGACGTGCGCGCCCTCGGCGAGGAGCCGCCCGGCGAGCACGAGGCTCGGCGCCTCGCGCATGTCGTCGGTGCCGGGCTTGAAGGCGAGCCCGAGGAGCGCGACCTTCTTCCCACGCAGCGAGCCGAGCAGCCGCTCGAGCTTCCCGATGACGCGGCGCTTCTGGAGCTCGTTCACCTCGATGACCGCGTTCAGCAGCTGAAAGTTGTAGCCCGAGTTCGCAGCGAGCTGCTTGAGAGCGAGCGAGTCCTTCGGGAAGCAGCTGCCGCCGAAGCCGATCCCGGCGCGCAGGAACGCCGGACCGATCCGGTGGTCGAGGCCGATGCCCTCGGCGACCGTGAGGACGTCCGCCCCCGTCGCCTCGCAGACGTTCGCGATCTCGTTGATGAAGGAGATCCGCGTCACGAGGGCGGCGTTCGCGGCGAGCTTGATCATCTCCGCGGAGGCGACGTCGCAGCGGACGACGGGCGCTTCGATTCCCGCGTGCAGCCGCTCGACGACGTCGCCGTCGGACGGGTCGAACGCCCCGACGACGATCCGGTCCGGGTGCATGAAGTCGTGCACGGCCGCGCCCTCGGCGGTGAACTCGGGATTCGACACGTAGCCGACGTTCTGGAGCCCGCGCTCGTCGAGGCGGTGCCGGACCGCCGAGCCCGTTCCGACGGGGACGGTGCTCTTCATCGCGACGACGATCCGGCGGTCGACCTGCGGGAGCTCGTCCACGACCGTCCACACCGCGGAGAGGTCGGCGTCGCCCGAGTACGTCGGCGGGGTGCCGACCGCGACGTAGACGACCTCCGCTCGCTCGATCGCCTCCGCGACATCGGTCGTGAACGCGAGTCGGTCGCGGTTCCGCTCGAGCAGCTCCAGGAGCCCTTCCTCGTGGATCGGGACCTCGCCCCGCTCGAGCGCGTCGATCTTCTCCGCCACGATGTCGCGGACGACGACGTCGTGGCCGAGGTCGGCGAAGCACGCGCCGGTGACCAGCCCGACGTACCCGGCGCCGAAGACAGCGATCTTCACGTGCTGCTACCGCGCTTTCCCGAGCGGCCGGAGGCCCTTCGCGATCGCGATCATCGTCTCGTTCGAGAGCCGGTCGAGGAGCGTGTTGACGACCCAGTAGCGCGCCTTCGGGGTCCGCAGCACGACCATGTGGAGCTTCGGGCCGTCGTAGTAGAGGTCGTAGGTGCGGCCTCCGATCCGGCGCGAGAGACTCTTGTCGGCGAGCGCCGGCGCGTCGTCCCAGTCGGTCATCTGGACGCCCCAGTACTCGTTCGAGCCCATCCGGTAGACGAGCCGCACGGCCTGGTGCCCGCCCTCGACCCGGTACAGCCGCACGGGCATCTCCCCGTCCACCCATGAGCTCCGCTCGATCACGCTCGGGAGCAGGAGCGGGAACGAGATCTTCCGCCGCAGCCCGCGCAGCAGGTCGCGCGACGCGCTCCCGCCGGGCACCACGTTCGGGCGCTCCCGGCGCGGCGTCTGGTCGATGGGCGCTGCCGCGAGGCTGCCGTGGAAGGTCTGCCCCACGACCACCGTCAGCAGCGCGCCGTTCGCCAGCTGGGAGATCTCCGCGGGGAGCGGCTCGACCTCGGCCGAGGCGAACAGGTTCCCGACCTTCGTGGCCGCCTCGCGCGCGCGGCGTGCCGCTGCGTCGTAGTACACCTTCGTCCGGAAGTAGTCGAAGCGAGGCGCGTTCGCGGGCAGCCCATTGGGCGGGGTCAGCACCTGGTAGCCCCGCTGGCCGAGCAGATAGCCGGCGCTGGTCGCCGAGCCGTCGACGCCGTTCCCGTTCAGGACCGTGATCGTCGTCTCCCGCGGGGTCAGCGCCGAGCGCTTCGACTTCTCTCCGAGTGCGACCGCAGTCGCCTTCTCCGAGGACTCCACGTCCGGGTGCGCGAACGCGTCGACCGCGCGCTGCACGTTCTCCTGCGCCGTCGTCAGCTCGGCGAAGCCCTCGAGCCCCTCGATCTTCGTCTGGAAGACGCTTCCCGGCGGGAGCCCGTAGGCGAACAGCGCGTACGAGAGCACGGTGCGGCCCTCGACGTCCCGCCCGCCGCCCTGCGCGACCTCGACGTTGTGCGTGATCGCGTCGACCACCTTCGGGAGCGACGTCGGGCCGAAGTGCTCCTGCACCTGGCTCTTGAACGCTTTGACGAACTGCTGCTGGCGGGCAACCCGGTAGAGGTCGGAGTCCGTGTGCCGGTAGCGGACGTAGTCGAGCGCCTTCCGCCCGCTCAGCTTCTGGTAGCCGGGACGGAGGTCGATCTTCGCGTACCCGGCCGGCCCGCCGCGGTCGTTGAAGTAGCGCCGGTCGACGTCGACCCAGGCGCCGCCGAGGCGGTCGACGATCTGGCGGAAGCCGCGGAAGTTGACGGTGATCAGATAGTTGACGGGGATGCCGGTGAGCGCCTTCACCGTCTCGAGCGATCCCTGCGGCCCGCAGTTCGCGTACGCCGCGTTGATCCGGTCCGTGTACGGCGTCCGGGCCGGGCAGCGGATCTCGACCCGCATGTCGCGGGGGAAGGAGAGGAGCGAGATCGAGTCGGTGGCGGGATCGGCCCGGACGAGCATCAGCGTGTCCGAGCGGGACGGTGCGCCCTTCCCGTCCGCGAGGCGGTGGTCGTACCCGATGACGAGCGCGACGGCCGGGTGCCCGGGCAGCGGCACGTCCAGCTTCCGCGCTGCGCGTCGAACCTCGGGCGTCCGGGCGGCGACGGCCGCGACCGACTCGTGGAAGTAGAGGTACGCCCCGCCCGCCGCGCCGACGAGGAGCACGAGGGACGCGGCCCCGAGCCAGAGCGCGATCTGCCCGACCAGCGCGATGCGCGAGCGAGGCCCCCGCGGGGGCTGCCGGTAGACGTTGACGGGCGAGAGGGCGCCCGGGGGGAGAACGGGCTTGCCGTTCCCGTCCGGCGCCGCTGCGCGCCCCAGTCCTCTCTTCAGGGTGGTTCGCATACGGGCGACGAGCGCCGCACGGCGCCCGTCGGGGGAGGATAGCTACGTCAGCGGCGAGAGTGCTCGAGCCCGGCGAGCGCCTCGCCCAGGAACGCGACCTCGTCGGGCGTGCCAGCCGTGACCCGGACCGCGTCCTCCGCGCCGAAGGGGCCGAGCGGCCGCACGATCACGCCCCGCCGGAGCAGCGCGTCGGCGAACGACCCACCGTCGCCCACGCGCACGAACAGGAAGTTCGCGACCGCCGGCCCGGCAAATGCGAGCCCGGCGTCCTCGAGTGCGCGCCGCAGGAGGCCCATCGCCTCGCGGTTGGCATGCCGCCGACGCTCGAGCTCGGCGGGGTCCCCGAGGCTCGCGAGCGCGGCCTCCTGGCCGGCGGAGGTGACGTCGAACGCGCGGCGCACCTTCCCGATGGCGGTGACGACGTCTTCGGGGCCGACGCCGTACCCGACCCGGAGCCCGGCGAGCCCGTAGATCTTCGAGAACGTGCGCAGAACGAGCACTCTGTGGCCGGCCTTCAGGTACTCCTCGATCGCGTCGGGGTAGTCGGGCTCGTCGATGTACTCGAAGTAGGCCTGGTCGACGACGGTCAGCACGTGCGGCGGGACGTGCGCGAAGTACTCGTCGAGCTCGGCCCGCGTGCTCGTCGTCCCCGTCGGGTTGTTCGGCGCGGCGACGAACACGATCTTCGTCCGCTCGGTGACCGCGTCGAGAAGCGCCTCCAGGTCGAGACGCTCGTCGCGGAGCGGGACGCGGACGGGGACCGCGCCGAGCTTGAGCGGGTCGAGGACGTAGCTCGGGAACGAGGGCCAGCCGCTGACCACCTCGTCTCCGGGGTCGAGCAGCGCGAGCGCCACGAACCCGATGACCGCGTCGGCGCCGGCGCACACGGAGACCTCCTCGAAGAGGACCGCATGCCTGTCCGCGAGGGCCTGGCGGAGCCGGTACGCGCCGCCGTCCGGGTAGCGGTTCAGCTCGGCCGACGCGCGCTCGAGCGCCTCGAGCGCAGTGGGGAACGGCCCGTACGCGCCCTCGTTCGAGGCGAGCTTGACGACACGCTCGAGGCCGAGCTCGCGCTGGACCTCGTCGACGGGCTTGCCCGGCTCGTACGGGACGAGCCCGGCGAGAGCGGGACGGATCGGCGACGACGGGACGTCGACCGGCCGCTGGCTCACGTCGTCGGGATCGGCTCCGCGGATGCCGCGTCGAGCTCCGCGGCGACGTCCTCGGCCGCTTCCTCGGCGGCGGCGTCCGCTTCCTCGAGCAGCTCCTCGACGTCGCCCCGCTGCCGCAGGAACGCTGCGGCGATCCCGGCGAGCACGCCCACCGAGACGATCGCGAGGACGACGAAGAGCGCGATCTTGAGCCCGCGGCCGACTCGCTGCCGGCGACGCCTGCGCTCGAGCGCCTTGAGGGTGAGGAAGCCGACGAGCGCGTTTCTCCGGTTGAAGACGTTCATGCCTGGAGGGTAACGGAGGAGCCCACGGTCCGCGCGCGGCTAGCGAGGGCGCCGCGCCGCCACGTGGATCGGGCGGCCGAGGGCGACCAGCCCCGCCTCCTTGAAGGCCTCGGCGAGCGTCGGGTGCGGCGCCATCCCGTCGGCGACGGTCTCCACCGTGGCCTCGGCGTCGAGTGCGACGACGGCGGCCTCGATGAGATCGGTCGCGTGCGGGCCGACCATGACGACGCCGAGCAGCTCGCCGTACGTCGTCTCGTGGATCGACTTCACCCAGCCCGTGGTCTCCCCTGACATGACCGCGCGGGCGTTCGCGACGAGCGGGAAACGGCCGACCGCGACCGTGTCCCCGTGCTGCTCGCGTGCCTCGGCCTCCGTGAGCCCGACGCCGGCGATCTCAGGGTCGGTGTAGATCGGGCGCGGCACCGCGGGCTCGCCGATGTCGAGGTCGTGGCCGGTCGCGTTCTCCGCCGCGACCTCGCCCTCGCGGAAGGAGGTGTGGGCGAGCTGCCAGTAGCCGGCGACGTCTCCGGCGGCGTAGATGTGCGGGATCGAGGTCCGGCGGCGGCCGTCGGTCTGGATCCCGGCCTTCTTGTCGAACGCGACCCCGGCCTGCTCGAGGCCGATGCCCTCGACGAGCGGCGCCCGGCCGACCGAGACGAGCATGAGGTCGCACTCGACCGTCTCCCCGTCGCCGAAGTGGACGAGGAGTCCCGACTCACGGTCCTCGACCTGGGTGCACTGCTTGCCGAGGTGGACGACGATCCCGCGCTTCGCAAACGCTTTCCGCAGCTCACTCGTCGCGTCGGCGTCCTCCTGCGGGATCAGCGTGTCGAGCATCTCGACGATCGTCACCTCGGTGCCGAAGCGCTCGAAGATCGACGCGAACTCGCAGCCGATGATCCCGCCGCCGAGCACGACGAGTCGACGCGGCACCTCGGTCTGCGCGAGCAGGCCTGTCGAGTCCACGCAGCGACGAGACTCGAGCCCCGGGATCGGCGGGCGGATCGGAAACGAGCCGCTCGCGACGATCGCGCTCTTGAAGCTGAAGCCGACGTCGCCCTGCTCGAACCCGATCGAGCGGGCGTCCTCGAACCGGCCGACGCCCTGGAACACGGTCACGCCATAGTGCTTGAGCAGCGTCGCGACGCCCCCGGTCATCTGCTTGACGACAGCCGCCTTCCACTCGTTCGCCTGCGCGAAGTCGAGCGTCGGCTCCGACTGCACGCCGAGCCGTGGGTTGATCTCGCGGGCAGCGTGGAGCGCGTGCGCGGTCTGCACCCAGGCCTTCGTCGGGATACAGCCGACGCGCAGGCAGGTTCCCCCGAGCTCCTGCTCCTTCTCGACGCACGCGACGCCGGCGCCGAGCTGGGCCGCGCGGATCGCCGCGGTGTAGCCGGCCGGGCCGCCGCCGAGCACGGCAACGTCGAACTCCATGCGCGCGATCCTAGTTGGCTCGGCGTGGTACGCGGCGACCGAGGCATAGCGGCCGCGAAGCGGCCGCCTTCAGGGGTTTCCGCACGCCCGGGTCGGCGCCAGCCGATCCGGGCGCGCGGAGAGCCACGGCCTAGAGCTCGCGCCGCATGGTCACGCTGTCGCCACCGTCTTCGTGGACGCGCGCGAATCCGTGCTTCTCGTAGAACGAGAGCAGGGCCTCGTCGTCGCGGCCGACGCTGAGGCTGAGCGCGCGGTGCCCCTCGGCCTTCGCGCGCTCGAAGAGCGCGTTCAGAAGCGCATCGCCGATACCGCGGCCCCGCCGGCTCGGCACGACGGCGATGGCGAGCTCCGGCGTCTCCTCGTCCACGAAGCCGTACCCCGGCTGGTCGCGGCGGAACAGGCGGTACCACGCGGCACCGACGGGAAACGCCTCCTCGACCGCGATCACGGCCGTGTCGCCCGGCCTCCCCCACCCTTTCACGTACAGCGCGACCGGCCCCGCCCCCTCTCCCGGTTCCCGCTCGCGCCAGTAGTACGCGTGGTGGAGCATGTCGCGGAGGAAGCGGACGTCCTGGCGGCCGCCGCGGCGAATCACCATGCGGAAGAGGCTACAGCGCGAGCGCGGGCGACTCGACGAAGGTCTTCAGGTCGCGGAGGAACTCGGCCCCCTCGGAGCCGTCGATCGCGCGGTGGTCGCAGGTGAGCGTCATCGTCATCGTCGGCGAGACGACCAGCTCGCCGTCCTCGACGCGCGGTCGCTCCTCGATCGAGCCGACCGCGAGGATGGCCACCTGCGGCGGGTTCAGCACCGCGATGAACTGCTCGATCGCGTACATGCCGAGGTTGGAGATCGTGAACGTCCCGTCCTCGAGGTCCGCGAGCTGCAGCTTCCCGTCCCGGGCGCGGGCCACGAGATCGGCTCGGACGGCGGCGATCTGCTGGACCGAGCTCCGATCGGCGTCTCGGATCACGGGCACGACGAGCCCGTTCGGCGTGGCGACGGCGATGCCGACGTTCGCGGTCGGATAGCGGTGGATGCGTCCCTCGACGAAGTGCGCGTTCACCGCCCGGTGCCGCATGAGCGCGGCCGCGGTCAGCCGCGTGAGGACGTCGTTCACGGTCGGCTTTGCCTCCCCTTCGCGCATCAGCTCCACCATCCGCTCGCGCGTGGCGGACAGCTCGGACGCGTCCACGGTCACCGTGAGCTGGAAGACCGGGGCCTCCCACGCCTCCGTCAGGCGGCGCGCGATCGTGCGCCGAATCGAGGTGAGCTCGACGACCTCGACCTCGTCGGAGGGGGAGGGTCGAGCCTCCGGCGCCGGCGTTTGGGCTGCGGCCGCGGCGGGAGCCGCTTCCGCGGCGCGCTCGACGTCCTCCGCGATGACACGGCCCTCGGGGCCGGTCCCGGCGATCGCGGCCAGGTCGAGACCGCGCTCGCGGGCGATTCGGCGGGCGAGCGGGCTCGCCTTCACGCGCTCTCCGGTGCCGGCCGCAGGCGTGGGCAACGCCTCCGGGGCAGGCGCCGCCTCCGGGGCAGGCGCTGCCTCCGTGGCAGGCGCCGCCTCGGCGCGGGGCTCAGCGGCTCGAGTTGCGCCCTCTGTCGGCTGAGCCGTTTCCTCGGCAGCCGGGGCATCGCTGGCCGGCTGCGGCGCGGCGCCGTTGCCGTCGCCGAGGCCGGACACGTCCTCGCCCTCCGCGCCGATCACGCCGACGGTCGTGCCGACGTCGACCTCACCGTCGGCGATCACGATCTTCAGCAGAACGCCCTCGGCGTCGGCCTCGACCTCCTGCGTCACCTTGTCGGTGTCGAGCTCGTACAGCGGCTCGCCCTTGGCGACCGCGTCGCCCTCGGACTTGAGCCAGCGCACGATCGTCCCCGCCTCCATGCCCTGGCCGAGACGAGGGAGCTTGACCTCGACGGCCACGGCTAGAGGCTTGATGCGGGTTGAAGGTGCGTACGGGGAGGGCATGGGCCAAGCAGCGGCGCCGGCTCGGGCGGCGTGCAGGCTTGCTGCCCGGATGCCGGCCGAGACGGCGGCGATGCGCCGTGCACAGGCCCCCATCCGTGCGTGCCTGTGACTCGCATCAAGCCTCTATGCCCTGGCGACCGTGCGCCTGACGGCGTCGAGCACGTCGGCCGCGTGCGGGACGACCCACTGCTCCATGACCGGCGCGAACGGCAGCGGCGTGAATCGTGCCCCGACGCGCTCGATCGGAGCGTCGAGCCAGTCGAAGGCGCCGTGCTGGACGATCGCGGCGAGCTCGGCGCCAAAGCCGCCTCGGGTCACCGCCTCGTGCGCGGTCACGCAGCGCGTCGTCTTGCGCACGGAGGCGACGATCGCCTCCTCGTCGAGCGGGAGCAGCGTGCGCGGGTCGACGACCTCGACCGAGATCCCGTCCTTCTCGGCCTCCTCGGCCGCCTGCAGCGCCTCGTGCACGAGGCGTCCCGTCGCGACGACGGTGACATCGGTGCCCTCGCGGTGGATCCGCGCCTTGCCGAGCGGGATCGGCTCGAGCTCCTCGGGCACCTCCCCCTTCAGCGGGTAGAGCGTCCGGTGCTCGAAGAAGACGACGGGGTTGTCGTCGTGAATCGCCGTCCACAGGAGGCCGCGCACGTCCTCGGGCGTGGAGGCGAACACGACCTTGAGGCCCGGCACGTGCACGAACCAGGCCTCCAGCTGCTGCGCGTGCTGCGCCCCTGGCGACCAGCCTGCGCCGCCCTGCGTGCGAATCGTCAGCGGGACCTTCAGCTGCCCTCCGGACATCGTCCGGTGCTTGGCCGCCTGGTTGACGAGCTGCTCCATCGAGAGCGTCAGGAAGTCCTCGTACATGATCTCGACGACGGGGCGCATGCCCTGCATCGCGGCGCCGATGCCGCTGCCCACGATCGCCATCTCGGAGATCGGCGTGTTGCGGATGCGCTTCGGGCCGAACTCCTCGAGCAGCCCCTGCGTCACGGCCATCGACCCGCCCATCTCGGCGATGTCCTCTCCCATGAGGAAGACGCCCTCGTCCTCGCGCAGCGCCCGCGTGAGGGCGTCGCGCACGGCCTCCCGGTAGGTCACTTCAGGCATAGACCCACTTGAGCGCGTCCTCGGGGTCGGGGTCGGTGCCCGCCTTCGCGAACTCGACCGCCGCCTCGACCTCCGCCGTCACCTCGGAGTCGACGGCGGCGAACTCCTCCTCCGAGAGCTCGAGCCGGGCGCGCAGGAGCTCGATCGGGTCCTTGGTCTCGCGCTCGCGCTTCAGCTCGTCCTTGTCCCGGTAGACCTGCGGGTCGCCCACGTAGTGCCCGGTCAGACGATGCGTCCGGAGGTGCAGGAGGACCGGCCCCTTGCCGGAGAGCGCGTGCTCGCGCGAGGCGAGCGCCGCGAGGTACACGAGCTCGACGTCCTGCCCGTCCACCTCGATCAGCTTCATCCCGTACGCGAGTGCCCGCTTGCCGAGCTCCTCGACCGGGAGCGGCGAGTGCTGGGCCGCCGGCGTGGACTCCGCCCAGCCGTTGTTCTCGAGCACGAAGACCGCGGGGACGTTCCACAGCTGTGCGAGGTTCAGCGACTCGTGGAACGTGCCGGCGTTCGTGGCCCCGTCGCCGAAGAACGCGACGGCGACCCGCTGCTCGCCCTTCAGCTGGAACGCGAGCGCCGAGCCCACGACGCCGGGGATCCCGCCTGCGACGACTGCGTTCGCGCCCAGAAGGCCGACCTCGACGTCGTACAGGTGCATCGAGCCGCCGAACCCGCCGGAGCAGCCCTCCTTCTTGCCGTACAGCTCGGCCATGATCCGGTCGATCGGCGTCCCCTTGGCGATCGCGTGCCCGTGCGCCCGGTGCGTCGAGGCGATCACGTCCTCGCGCTCGAGGGCGGCGCACACGCCGGTGGCCGTCGCCTCCTGCCCGATCGCGACGTGGAGGAACCCGGGAAGCTCCCCCGCGCGGAAGCGCTCCTCGACCTTCTCCTCGAAGCGGCGGATCAGGAGCATCTCGCGGAAGAACCCGCGCAGCATCTCGTCGGAGACGCCGCTGCCTCCCGACTCCGCTCGCTCTTCGACAGTAGCCATGAACCGGCCATTATGGCGACCGGAGGGAGCGTGGGGTCAGGCCTGTGGTCGTTTGTCGAGGCGCGGTCGCGGGTAGCCGCGGACCATGGCGGCGAGGGGGCAGCACCCGATCTCCGGCAGGCGCCGCAGGGCCGGCTGGCTCGTCGTCGCCGGCGCCGCGCTCTCGGGTCTCCTGCTCGCCCGCGCGATCGACTGGAGGAGCCATGCCCACCCGCGCTGACGGCATCGCCGCAGACGTGCACGAGATCGCCGAGCGCACGCGCGCTCTCGCCCGGCTCGAGCTGGAGCTAGCGAGCTTCGAGCTCCGCCGCAAAGCGGCTGCCCTCGGCGGCGGCGTGGCGCTGCTCGCGGCCGGCGCAGTCCTCGGGCTCTTCGCCGTCGGCTTCCTGCTCGCGACGGCGGCTGCCGGCCTTGCCACCGCGCTCCCGACCTGGCTCGCGCTACTCGTGGTGGGCGGGTCGCTGGTACTCGCGGCTGCCGTGGCGGCGCTCCTCGGGGCAAGCCTGCTGCGCCGAGGTACGCCTCCGGTGCCCGAGCAGGCGCTCGAGGAGGCGCGCCTCACCGGCGAGGCGTTGCGAGGGAACGGCCGTGCCTGAGACGAGAACGCCGGCACTCGTTCGCCACGAGATCGCGGTCGAGAGGACGGAGCTCGCCAAGGCCGTCGAGGACCTGCGGCGTCGGATCGCGGAGCGGACCGACGTCAAGTCGCAGCTGTCGGCCCGTGCAGGCGTGCTCGCGCCGGTGGCGTTCCTCGTCACCTTCGTCGCCTCCGGCGGGATCGGCGCGACGATGCGCTACGTCGCGCGGCGCGGCCGAGAGCGCTGACGCGCGCGATGGCCGAGCAGACACGGGCCCTCGAACACGACGCGCCGACGCCGCAGCCGGAGCGTGCCGGGCCGAGGCTCCCGGATCCCTCGCTCCGCGACCTGACCGCACGGGACTGGCTCGCGATCTTCCAGCGGGCGGGGAAGGAGACCGTGGACGACAACATGCCGATGGCGGCCTCGGCGCTCGCGTACGCCTCCTTCTTCGCGATCCCGTCGGTGCTTCTGCTCGCAGTCGGGATCTTCTCGCTGGCTGCTTCGCCCGAGACGATCGCCGACCTGATGGACCGCTTCGGTGCGTTCATGCCGAGCGAGGCCACCCAGCTGCTCGGCGACAGCCTGCGGAGGCTCGAGGCCCGCCCGTCCACGGGCGTCCTCGTCACGGCCTTCGGTTTCGCGCTCGCCCTGTGGGCGTCGACGAGCGCGATGACGACCTACATGCAGGCGCTCAACCGCGCGTACGACCGCGAGGACGCACGGTCGTTCGCCCGGAGGCGGCTGATCGCGCTCGCGATGGTCGTCGCGATCGGCGCCGGCACGGTGCTCGTCGGCCTGCTGCTCGTGTTCGGGCCGTACGTGCAGCGCTGGCTCGGCGACGTGCTCGGCCTGGAGGTCGCGCTGACCTGGGTCTGGTGGACCGTGCAGTGGCCGGTCCTCGTCCTCGCGCTGCTCCTGGCGTTCAGCGTGCTCCACTACTACGCGCCGGACGTCGAGCATCGCCGCTGGCAGCTCGTCACGCCGGGCTCGGTCGTCGCGGTCGTCGTCTGGCTCGTTGCCTCGTCGGCCTTCTCCGTCTACGCGAGCATGTTCGGCTCCTACAACAAGGCGTGGGGATCGTTCTCCGCGGTGATCGTCACCCTCACCTGGCTCTGGCTCACGGCGATCGCCCTCCTCTTCGGGGGCGAGGTGAACGCCGAGGTCGAGCGCAGCCGGGAGCTGCGGCAAGGGCAGCCCGCCGAGTCCGGCATCGTCGCCCCGCGACGTTCCGGCGGGCGCGAGTAAGCTCCGCGCCGATGCTGGCCGTCGATCAGTGGGCCGCGCTCGAGGAGGACCTCGGTCCTCGCTGGGAGGCGGCGAAGCTCTCCTTCTCTGCCGAGGAGGCGCGCGCCGTTCCGGAGAGCGCGACCGTCCTCGCGCCGCTCGGTCCCGGCCGCGCCGGACGGGCGCTGCAGTTCGAGGTGGCGAGGCTCGGCGGCGGCCCGGAGAAGCTGCGGAACCTCCTCGGGAGGCTCGACGACAAGCGGATCTGGGGCACGCTCGAGCTCCTCGAGGCGAGGCAGGCCACCGAGCCCGGGCTGCACGCCGTCCCGGCGCCCCGCGCCACGCTGGCGAGTGCCTGGGACCAGGAGCTCGCCAAGCTCGCTCCCGGCTGGCGCGACCTCCTCTGCGAGCTGGAGCTCGACTCCAGCGACTACGTGCCGCGGGCGGCGCTCCTCGGCGCTCCGTTGAACCCGACCCGGAGGCACGACGCGCTCGCGCTTCGCTTTCGGGTCTCGGACGGCGGTGGCTACGGAACCTCGCCGGGCATGGCGCGCCGCTGCCTCGAGCGCATGGACGCCGAGGGGATCACCGGTCGCGTCACCGTGCTCCACGGCCTCGCGGACACGGACCGCGCCGCGACGCAGGGCCCGGTCTGGCGCATCGGCGGCAAGTCGGTCTGAGTCGGGTCCGCCGAGCGCGTCAGCGCACGATCTTCGCAGAGCCGCGCATGCCGACCGAGGCGTGCGGGTCGCACAGGAAGCGCAGCGTCCCGACCCTGGAGAGCTTCATCTTCCAGCGCTGCGTTCCCACGAAGGCGACCGTCGTATTCCGGTTGAAGCCGGGGGCGATGACGTGCACGTCATGGGCGCGCGAGCGGTCGCGCACGGTCAGCGAGTACGTCCCGCGCTTCATCGTGCGCACCGTCGTGCCGGCCGCGGTCTTCAACGTGATGCGCTGCGCCGGGCCCGAGGTGAGCACGAGCTTCGTCCTCGCCGTGATCGGCGCCCGGCCGACGAGCGGCGGCGTCGTCGGCGGGGCGCCCACGGTGAACGCGCCCGAGAGGGTCGGGTGCGGGTCGCAGTGGTAGCGGTAGCGGCCGTCGCCGAAGGTGACCGTCCACTCCACGGTGCCCGTGAACTCGATGTCCGTCTGCTGGTCGACGCCCGGTCCCTCGAGGTGGAAGCTGTGGATCTCCGACTTGTCCTCGACACGGACGACATACGTGCCCGGGTCGAGCTGGGTCA
>DASSCD010000204.1:0-2874 GCA_035698005.1 Gaiellaceae bacterium
GATCTCGAGCGCTCGCCGCTGCACGAGGTCTACGCGCGCGTCGTCGCCGAGGCGGTCGTGCGCGGCGTCGCGGTCGAGGGCGGCGAGCTCGTCGGCCTCGTCCCGGCGCGCGTCGTCGACGCCGCAGCGGCCGTCGGCGCCAATGTTCCAGGCGTCGATGCGAGGCGCGTCCTCGAGCGAGCGCTCGCGTTCTAGACTCGAGCCGTGCCGCGGTCGATCGTCCTGACGGGAGCGGACCTGACCCTGGAGGACGTCTGGGACGCGGCCGTGCACAGCGTGCCCGCCGAGCTCGCCGACACGGCCCGCAGTCGGATGCAGGATGCGCGCGCGCTCCTCGACTCGATGCGCGGCGAGCACACGTACGGCGTGAACACGGGCTTCGGGCGCTTCGTCTCCGCACAGATCCCCGAGGAGCAGTCGGAGGAGCTGCAGCTCCGTTTGCTGCGAAGCCACGCCTGCGGCGTCGGCGAGCCGTACCCGGACGAGGTCGTGCGCGCGGCGATGCTGCTGCGCGCGAACGCGCTCGCGAAGGGCTACTCGGGAGCGCGCGTGACCACAGTCGAGGTGCTCGTCCAGTGCCTGAACCGCGGCCTCGTGCCGGTCGTCCCGGCGCGGGGGTCGGTGGGGGCGAGCGGTGACCTCGCCCCGCTCGCGCACCTTGCCCTGCCGTTGGTCGGAGAGGGCGAGGCGATCGTCGCGGGCGAGCGGATGCGTGGAGCGGACGCGCTCCACGCCGTCGGGCTCGAGCCGATCCGGCTCGCGAGCAAGGAAGGGCTGTCCCTGATCAACGGCACGCAGTTCATGACCGCGATGGCGGCTCTCGGCCTCGTGCGCGCAGGACGCCTCGCCCGGACGGCGGACCTTGCCTGCGCGCTGACGCTCGAGGCGCTTCAGGGCTCGCGCACGAGCTTCACCCCCGCCGTCCATCGCTCGCGACCGCTCAAGGGTCAGGGCGAGGCCGCGGACAACGTCTGGAGGCTGCTCGAGGGGTCGGCGATCATCGAGTCGCATCGCTGGTGCGACAAGGTCCAGGACGCGTACTCGCTCCGCTGCGCGCCACAGGTGCACGGCGCGTGCCGCGACCTGCTCGCCTACGTCGAGGCGACGGTCGGCGTCGAGCTCAACGCCGCGACCGACAACCCGCTCGTCCTCGTCGAGGAGGGCGAGATCGTCTCCGCAGGGAACTTCCACGGCCAGCCGATCGCCTTCGCGCTCGACGCGCTGGCGATGGCGGCGGCGGAGCTCGCGAGCATCTCCGAGCGCCGGACCGAGCGGCTCGTCAATCCGAGCCTGTCCGAGGGGCTGCCGCCCTTCCTCGTCGAGGAGGGAGGGCTCAACTCCGGCTTCATGATCCCGCAGTACGTCGCTGCCGCGCTCGTGTCCGAGAACAAGGTGCTCGCGCATCCCGCGAGCGTCGACTCGATCCCCACGAGCGCCGGCCAGGAGGATCACGTCTCGATGGGGAACGCGGCAGGCCTGAAGGCGCTGAGGGTGCTCGACAACGCCGAGTGCGCGCTCGCGATCGAGCTGCTCGCGGGCGCCCAGGCGATCGAGTTCCTCGCCCCGCTGCGGCCCGGCGAGGGCGTGCGCGCGGTCCACGACCTCGTGCGTACGCTCTCCGAGCGTCTCGTCGACGACCGCTCGCTGAGCGCGGACATCGAACGCGTCGCGGACGCGATCCGCTCCGGGTCGGTGCAGGGCGCCGCCGAGCGGCGGATCGGGGCGCTCGCGTGAGCAGCGCTCGCCTCCGGCTCGCCCCCGTCTCTTCGAGAGCGCCGGGAACCTCCCGGTTCCCCACACCCTTCGCCTTACCCGCTTCTACGCGGAGGGTTCGCCTATGAGCCACATCGTCTCGCGCGACGCACTCGTCGAGTCGTTGTGCGGCGACCTCTCGCGAGTCGCGGCGCCGCGCGGGACCGTCCTGCACGCAGGCTCGTGGCAGACGGAGGCGCCGCTGCGGATGCTGCTCAACAACCTCGATCCCGAGGTCGCAGAGCATCCGGAGGAGCTCGTCGTCTACGGGGGCACGGGGAAGGCCGCGCGCGACCACGACGCCCTGAAGGAGATCGTGCGGACGCTGCTGCGGCTCGGCGACGACGAGACCCTGCTCGTCCAGAGCGGAAAGCCGGTGGGCGTCTTCCGCACCACCGAGTGGTCGCCCCGGGTGCTCATCGCGAACGCCCTCCTGGTGCCGCGCTGGGCGACGTGGGACGAGTTCCGGCGGCTCGAGGCCGAGGGGCTGACGATGTACGGCCAGATGACCGCGGGCAGCTGGATCTACATCGGCTCCCAGGGCATCCTGCAGGGGACGTACCAGACCTTCGCGGCAGCGGGGGAGGCGCACTTCGGCTCCCCCGACCTCGCCGGCAGAACGGTGCTCACGGCCGGTCTCGGGGGCATGGGCGGCGCGCAGCCGCTGGCTGCCACGATGGCGGGGGCGGCGATCCTCTGTGTCGAGGTCGATCCGACGAGGATCGAGCGCCGCCTCGAGACGCGCTACCTCGATGAGGCGACAGACTCGCTCGACGACGCCGTCCGGCGCGTGCGTGAGGCCGCGCGCGAGGGGCGTGCGCTCTCGGTCGCTGTGCTCGCGAACGCCGCCGACGTCGTGCCCGAGCTCGCCCGCCGCGGGGAGGACTTCGACCTCGTCACAGATCAGACGGCGGCGCACGACCCGCTGACCGGGTACGTGCCGCAGGGGCTCGACGTAGGGGCGGCGGCGGCCCTCCGCCGCAGCGATCCCGAGGAGTACCTGCGCCGGGCGCGGGCCTCGATCGTCGCCCACGTCGAGGGTCTGCTCGAGTACGTCCGCCGCGGTCGCTCCGTCTTCGACTACGGCAACAACCTGCGAGGGGAGGCCCATGACGCAGGCCT
>DASSCD010000205.1:0-9511 GCA_035698005.1 Gaiellaceae bacterium
TATGGAGGCGGCGGGAATCGAACCCGCGTCCGCGGCCGCACCGGTCAGGGCATCTACGAGCGTAGTCCGCGCTTGATCTCGCCCGGCGGCCGGTTCGCGGACGACCAACCGACGGGCCAGCCATCCTGAAGAGTCGCGCTCCGGGCGATTGGCTCTCCCTCGGCGCCGAGCCCGATCGTTGGCGCCGGCTCCCGGATCTCGGGCCGAATCCGGGTCGGCGTCGCCTTACCTAGTTCCTACTAGGCGGCGAGTGCGAGTTCGTTCTTGTTCGCACTTGCTTTGGTGCCGGTTGATTTACGAGGCCAACCGGCGACCTCGGCTCGCAGCTCTGCCGGAGAACCGACCACGTCGAGACCTGGTCGCCCCCGTATGTGTGTTCAGGATCCCAGGATAGCTGCCGATAAGCGCACTGGCCCTCCTGTGGGGGCCCTCGAAAGCGGGAAGAACTTGGGTATTCGGCGAAAGGACAGATCCCAGTGGCGCTGATGATGGAGGAGAAGTACGACGACTTCGCGGACCTGCGCGAGCGGGCGAAGATCGAGGTGGGGAAGGTCGTCATCGGCCAGGATCGCACGGTCGAGCTGCTCCTCATCGCCGCGGTCTCCCACGGGCACGTGCTGCTCGAGGGCCCGCCCGGGAGCGCGAAGACGCTGATCGCGCGCGCCGTGGCGCACATGCTCGGCGCGTCGTTCAAGCGCATCCAGTTCACCCCGGACACGACGCCGAGTGAGCTCAACGGCGTCAACACGATCCGCGCCGGCGAGCACGTCTTCCTGCCGGGCGCGGTCTTCACCAATGTGCTGCTCGCGGACGAGATCAACCGCACGATGCCCCGCACCCAGGCTGCCCTCTTCGAGCCGATGCAGGAGCGGCAGGTCACGGTCGACGGCAAGGCGCACAAGCTTCCCGACCCGTTCCTCGTCATCGCCACGCAGAACCCGCACGAGCACGAGGGCGTCTACCCGCTCCCGGAGGGTCAGCTCGACCGCTTCCTCTTCAAGGTCAACCTCGACTACGCGGACGCGGACAGCGAGCTCTCGATGCTGAACCTCCCGCACAACGGGATCGCCCCGGACATGCTCGGCGAGGTGCGGCCGCTGCTCGGCGTCGTCGGCCTCGACAAGGCGCGGCACGAGCTCTCGATGACGGAGGTCCCGGAGTCCGTCGGCCGCTACATCGTCGCGCTGGGCCGGCGCACGCGCGAGGTCCCCGGCGTCGTCCTCGGGGTCAGCTCGCGGGCGATGATCCACCTCGTCAGCGCCGCCAAGGCGAACGCCCGCCTCCAGGGACGGAACCTGGTGACGATCGAGGACGTTCGCGAGATGGCACCGCACGTGCTCACGCATCGCCTCGTCGTCTCCGACGAGATCACTCCCGAGGCTGCCCTCCAGGCCGCGATGAACTCGGTTCCGACGCCGGTTCCCTCCCCCACTGCCGCTTCGGTCGAGCTCGCCTGAGACGATCCCGGCGAACGCGCCGGGGTTGACGGGCCGCTCGACCGGGCGGATAGTGAAAGGCGAGGGGCTGGGGTTGGCCCCTTCTCGGGCGGGGTAGAATTCCGCGCGAGCTGGGACATACGCCAGGAGGGTCTGGGACCGTGGCAGTCATCTGGGAAGAGCCGTACGAGAGCCTCACGGATCTCCGTGAGCGTGCGAAGACCGAGATCGCGAAGGTCGTCCTCGGCCAGGAGCGCGCCGTCGAGCTGCTCCTCGTCGCCGCGCTGGCGCGCGGCCACGTCCTCCTCGAGGGGCCGCCCGGAAGCGCGAAGACGCTGCTGGGGCGCGCGACCGCGCACATGCTGGGCGCGACGTTCAAGCGCATCCAGTTCACGCCGGACACGACGCCGGCCGAGCTCACGGGCGTCAACACGATCCGCGCGGGCGAGAAGGTCTTCCTGCCCGGGGTCGTGTTCACGAACGTGCTCCTCGCGGACGAGATCAACCGCACGCCGCCGCGGACGCAGGCGGCTCTGCTCGAGGCGATGCAGGAGCGACAGGTGACCGTCGAGGGGAAAGGGCATCGCCTGCCCGACCCGTTCCTCGTCATCGCGACGCAGAACCCCTTCGAGCACCGCGACGTGTTCGAGCTCCCCGAGTCGCAGCTCGACCGCTTCCTGTTCAAGCTGAACCTCGAGTACGCGGACCCGGACAGCGAGTTCGGGATGCTCGACCTCCCGCACAAGGGCGTCGCGCCGGACATGCTCGGCGAGGTCCGGCCGCTCCTCGGTGTCGTCGGCCTGGACAAGGCACGGATCGAGCTGGACGCGACGGAGCTGCCCGAGGAGGTCGGCCGCTACATGGTCGCGATCGCGCGCAAGACCCGCGAGCTCCCGGGCGTCGAGCTCGGCGTGAGCTCGCGCGGCATCATCCATCTCGCGAGCGCGGCGAAGGCGAACGCGCGGCTCAGCGGTCGGGACGCGGTGACGGTCGAGGACGTGCAGCAGATCGCGCCCTACGTGCTCCGGCACCGCCTGATCGTGGACGACGCCCTCACGGCGGACGAGGTGCTGCGGACGGCGCTCGAGGCGGTCCCGGCGCCGGCGCCGGCCGGCAAGCCGGTGGCGACGTTCACGTACGTCTAGCGGCGCGCAGACACGGACGGAGCGGAGGGCCGCGGGAGCGGCCCTCCGTCTCTGTCGAGATCAGGCTGCGGCCTGCTCCAGCGCCCGGCGCGTGAGGACGCCCGCGAGATGGAGCCGGAACTCCGCGCTCGCCGCGTGGTCGGAGGGCGGGTTTCTGCCCTCGCCGGCGAGCCCCGCCGCCTCGTCGATCGGGGCGCCGTCGGCGATCGCCTTCTCCACGTGCCGTGCCCGCACGGGGGTCGCGCCCATGTTGGTGAGCGCGACTGCGGCGCTCGCGATCCCTCCGTTCGAGCGCTCGACGACCGCGGCGGCGCCGACGGTCGCCCAGTCCTGCGCTCGGCGGGACATCTTCACGTAGGACCAGCCGGTCGACGCAGGTAGCTTCGGCACGCGGATCTCCAGGAGCATCTCCCCCTCCTGCAGCGCCGTCTGGAAGACGCCGGTGCAGAAGTCGAGCGCGGGGATCGTGCGCTCGCCGCCCGGGCCGCGAACGACCATCTCCGCGTCGACCGCGAAGAGCACGGCGGGCAGGTCGGACGCGGGGTCGCTGTGCGCGACCGACCCACCGATCGTCCCCCGGTGCCGTACCTGCGGATCGCCGACCTGGCCGGCCGTGAAGGAGACGATCGGGCAGTGCTCCTGCAGGAGCGGTGCGTCCCGCACGTCCTTGTGCCGTGTGACGGCGCCGATCGCGATCCGGTCGCCGTCCTCCCGCACGTAATCGAGCTCGTCCAGCCCTGCGATGTCGATCAGGAGCGACGGCCGCGAGATCCGGAGCTTCATCGCCGGGAGCAGCGAGTGCCCGCCGGCGATCAGCTTCGCATCCTCCCGCTCGCCGAGCAGCGAGACGGCATGCTCCACGCTCTCGGCGACCTCGTAGTCGAACGGGGCCGGGATCACGACCTCACCTCCTGAATCGCGTTCCAGACTCGCTCGGGCGTCGCGGGCATCTGGACGTCCTTGACGCCGAGGTGCGACAGCGCGTCGACGACGGCGTTGATGACGGCGGGGGCGGCGGCGATCGTGCCCGTCTCCCCCACGCCCTTCACGCCGAGCGGGTTGTCGGCCTCGGTTCTCGTGCGGTCGGTCTCGTACGGCGGGATCTCCGCCGCAGAGGGCACGAGGTAGGTCGCCATCGTCGTCGTCATCAGGTTGGCGTCCTCGTCGTACGCGCCCTCCTCGTAGAGGGCGGCCGCGACCCCCTGCGTGATCCCACCGTGCACCTGCCCGTCGATGATCATCGGATTGACCGGGCTGCCGACGTCGTCGACGGCGACGTAGCGCACGAGCCGCGTGTCGCCGGTCTCCGTGTCGACCTCGACGACCGCGGCGTGAGCTCCGGCCGGCCAGGAGAAGTTCGGCGGGTCGAAGACGGCCGTCGCCTCGAGGCCCGGCTCCATGCCGTCCGGCAGGTCGTGGGCGGCGTGCGCCTGGAAGGCGACGTCCTTGATGCCCATGCTGCGGTCAGGCGAGCCCTTCACGCTGAACGCCCCGCCCGAGAACTCGAGGTCGGCCTCGGACACCTCGAGCTGGTGGGCGACGATGGCCTGCGCCTTCTCGATCACCTTCTGGCCGGCGTGCCAGAGGGCGATCCCGCCCACGGTCAGCGAGCGGCTCCCGTACGTGTCCATCCCGAGCTGGGAGACGGCGGTGTCGCCGTGGAGGACTTCGACGTCGTCCATGTCGACGCCGAGCTCGTCCGCGACGATCTGTGCCCACGCTGTCTCGTGGCCCTGTCCGTGCGGCGAGGTGCCGGTGACGACCTGCACCGAGCCGAGCGGCTGGAAGCGGATCGTGGCGCTGTCCCAGCCGCCAACCGCGTACCGGATCGCCCCGAGGATGCGCGAGGGAGCGAGGCCGCACATCTCGTTGTACGTCGAGAAGCCGACGCCGAGCTGATTCACGTCGCCCCGTCTGCGCCGCTCCTCCTGCTCCGCCTGGATCGCGGGCAGGTCGAGGAGCTCGAGCAGCCGGTCGAGCGACGCCTCGTAGTCGCCGGAATCGATCGTCAGGCCCGACGCCATCGCGTACGGGAACTCCTGGACGAAGTTCTTCCGCCTGAGCTCGACGCGGTCGATGCCGAGCTCGGCCGCGAGCGCGTCCATCGTCCGCTCGAGCACGTAGGTCGCCTCCGGTCGCCCCGCTCCCCGGTACGCGTCCGTCGGCGTCGTGTGCGTGAAGACGCCGGTGAACGTCACGGAGTAGTTGGGGATCGCGTACGGGCCGGAGTAGATCCAGGCGCCGAGGAGCGGGATGCCGGGCGTGACGAGCTGCAGGTACGCGCCCATCGCGCACAGCGCCTCCGACTTGACCGCAGTGATCGTGCCGTCCTTCGTAGCCGCGAACGTCAGCTGGTGCACGACGTCGCGACCGTGGATCGTCGCCTGGTAGCCCTCGGCGCGCTCCTCCGTCCACTTCACGGGTCGGCCGAGCCGCTTGGCGACGGCGACGGCGAGGAACTCCTCGGCGTAGACCTCGACCTTCGAGCCGAAGCCGCCGCCGACGTCCGGTGCGATCACGCGCATCTTCGACTCGGGGACCCCGAGCACGAGCTGCATCGTGAAGCGGAGGATGTGCGGCACCTGCGTCGAGGACCAGATCGTCATGTCGCCGGCCGGGCCGGGCTGCGCGAGCACGCCGCGCGGCTCCATCGCGTTCGGGATCAGCCTCGGCTGGAAGTAGCGGCGCGTGACGACGACGTCCGCGGCGTCGAGCGCCGCCTGGAAGTCGTCCGTTTCGAGCTTCCACACGTAGCACTCGTTCGTGCCCACGTCCTCGTGCACGAGCGGCGCGCCGTCCGCGAGCGCCTTCTCGACGTCGGCGATCGCGTCGAGCGGCTCGTACTCGACCTCGACGAGCTCGGCCGCGTCCTTCGCGAGCGCGCGGCTCTCCGCGACGACCACGGCGACGCCGTCGCCCTGGTAACGGGCGACGTCGGATGAGAGCGGGAAGTGCGGCGGCATCTTGATGTCCTCGGTCACCGGCCAGGCGCACGGCATCGAGCCGGCCCAGTCGCCGGCCAGGTCGGCCCCGCTGAACGCGGCGACGACGCCCTCGGCCTTGCGTGCCGCGTCGAGGCTCACGCCCGCGATCCGCGCGTGCGGATACGGGCTGCGGACGACCGCCATGTAGACCGTCCCCGGGAGCGTCAGGTTGTCGACGAACGTGCCCGTCCCGCGCAGGAGCGACGCATCCTCCCTCCGCTTGACGGAGCTGCCGACGAAGGTCTCGGTGGACTCGGCGACGGCCATCAGACGCTCACCCCCGCGGCGGACGCGACTGCCCGCACGATGTTGTGGTACCCGGTGCAGCGGCAGAGATTGCCCTCGAGGCCGAGCCGGATCGCGTCCTCGTCGGTCGCCTCGCCGGCCTCGATCAGGCTCACCGCCGCGAGCACCATGCCGGGCGTGCAGAAGCCGCACTGCAATGCATGCTCCTCGTGGAATGCCTGCTGGACGGGATGCAGCTCGCCGTTCCGCGCCAGGCCCTCGATCGTCGTGATCTCGAGCCCGTCCGCCTGGACGCCGAGCATCGTGCACGCCTTCACCGACTCGCCGTTCACGAGCACCGTGCAGGCGCCGCAGGACGACGTGTCGCAGCCGACGTTCGTGCCGGTGAGCCCGAGGCGCTCGCGGAGGACGAACACGAGCAGCTCGCGCGGCTCCACGTCGAGCTCGTGGCGCGTGCCGTTCACGGTCAGCGCTACGGATCGCAACGCACCCTCCTCTCTCGTAGGGGCGAAGCACCGAATGTAACGCACGCCTATCGGCGCCGTCGCAGGGCTCGTTCCATTTGCCGCTGCGCGTCGCGCTCCGCGAGCACGCGTCGCTTGTCGGCGCGCTCGCGGCCGCGGGCGAGCGCGAGCTCGACCTTGACCCGCCCGTCCTTGAAGTACATGCGCGTCGGCACAAGTGTGAGGCCCTTCTCGCGGACCTTGCCGTGGAGCGAGTCGATCTCGCTGCGGTGGAGGAGGAGCTTGCGGTCGCGATCGGGCTCGTGTCCGAACGGCCCGCCCTGCGCATACTCGGCGATCGAGGCGCCGACGAGCCAGGCCTCGCCGTCGCGGATGTCGCCGTAGGACTGCCCGAGCTGCACCTTCCCGTCGCGCGCCGACTTCACCTCGGTGCCGCTCAGGACCACGCCGGCCTCGACGCGCTCGAGCAGCTCGTAGTCGCGCCGCGCGCGGCGATTCTCGGCGATCAGCCTCGTGCCGTTCTCGCGGGCCATGCGCGGAGTGTAGGGCGAGGCTGCGGGACGCCAGGCCCGCGCGAG
Source organism: Gaiellaceae bacterium (assembly GCA_035698005.1). GTDB lineage: Bacteria > Actinomycetota > Thermoleophilia > Gaiellales > Gaiellaceae > GMQP-bins7. The sequence goes on from DASSCD010000205.1 coordinate 6,854, forward strand.
CTAGTCCGGCGCAGTACGCCCGCGCCGGCGCAGCACCACGATCGTCGCGACCGCGGCGCCGACGAGGAGGAACAGCACCAGCTCGAACGACCCGATCCCGCCCAGGAGCGACGCAACAAGGGTGAGCACCGCGACCGTGACCACGAACGTCACGACCCAGGCGATCACGTCGAACACCCGGGCTTCCCGCTCAGCCGTCGGAGCTGTAGTTGCTCAGCCGGCGCGCGAGCTCGCGCAGCATCGTGAGTGCGAAGGGAGGCTCGTTCTCGACGAGCGTGAGGAAGTCGTCGCGCGGCAGGCTCAGGCAGCGGACGGGAGTCGCCGCGCGGACCCGTGCCACCCGTCCGGTCTCGGGCACGAGCAGCGCGATCTCGCCGAAGAAGTTGCCCGGGCCGAGCTCCGTGTGCCAGCCGCCCCGCATCTCGACGCTCACCTCACCGTCCAGGACGACATACATCCCCGAGCCTGCGTCGCCCGGCAGCGCGAGGATCTGGCCCGGCTCGCAGGTGACCTCCGCCGCGCGGGCGGCCACGCGCTCGAGCCCCGCGGGGCTCAACCCTTCGAACAGCGGGATCTCGCGGACCTCGTCCGGGGTCATGGCGTGTCCATTATCGCGACCGCGCGGCGATCCCTGCGCAGCGGTCGCACAGCGGGAACCACGGAGCGCAGGAGCGGCCGCAGGCGCGGCAGCGGCCGAGCGTCGGCGACTCGACCTCGACCCGGAGGCGCGCGACGACGCGCTCGGCCGCGGCTTCCTCGAGCGCGGCCGCGCGCTCGATCGTGACCCCGCCCGCGCCTGGGAACTGGAGCGCGAACCAGCGCAGGATGCTCGCCTCGCGCCCTGCCTGCTCGGCGTCCTCGAGCGAGGCTCCGCGGAGGCGGGCCGTGTCGAGCAGGAAGTTCAGGTGCGGGCGGGCGACGCGGTCGCCGGCGAGGGCGAGCGCGAGCGTCGTGAGCACCTCGAGCCCGTCCTCGTCGACGGGGGCGTTGACGAGCGTCCACGTGTCCGCGAGAGAGAGACGGCGCCCGCGCTCGGCGAGGCGCCGCTGCACCGCCTCCAGACGGAGGTGGAGCGGCTGCAACGACTCGACGGCGAGCCAGGTCTCGAACGCCCACTGCCTGAGCGCGACCCGGTGCCACGCGGAGAGAGCGGCCCGGAGGTGCGCGGGTTCGTCGACGCCCAGGTCGGAGAGCCGTGGGCGGATGCGCGCCTCGTCGACGACGCGGTAGCCGTGGAAGCCGCCGGGGAGCGGGACGTGCGGCTCGAGCGCGTCCTGGACGAGCTCCGGGTCCGCGACCCCCCACCCGAGCCCCGCAAGCACGCCGACGTGCCCCCGCTCGACCAGCCCGAAGCGGCCGGCCCGGCCGGCGATCTGCGCGAGCTCCCAGGGATGGAGATTGCGGCGGGCCTCGCCGTCGAACTTCGTCGTCTCGGCGAAGAGCAGCGTCTCGCAGGGGAGGTTCACGCCGTGTCCGAGCACGTCGGTCGCGACGCAGACGTCCGCCGCCCGGGTGAGGAAGCGGTCGATCTCCTCGCGCCGCGAGGCCAGAGGCATCGCCCCGTACAGGACGGCGACGCGGCCCGGGTACAGGCGGTTCACCTCGCCGGCCAGCGCGAGCACGGCCTTGCGGCTGAACGCGACGACGACCGTGCCCGGCCCCAGCGAGCGGAGCGTCCGCTCGCCGACCCACTCGAGCGGCAGCTTTCGCTCGAAGACCTTGAGCTCGGCCTGCGGGAACGCGCGCTCGACGAGGGGGAGCGCGTCGAGAGCGCCGAGCAGGAGGATCTCGTGGTACTCCCCGGCCAGGAGAAGCCGCGTCCAGGCGGAGCCGCGCTCCTCGTCGTCGGCCCACTGCACCTCGTCCAGGACGAGGAGCTCGCCCGACTGAGGTGCCATCTCGACCGTGCAGCAGAGGATCGGGGCGCGCTCGTTCACGCGCTCCTCGCCCGTGATCAAGCCCACGTTCTCGGCGCCGACCCGGTCGCCCAGCCGCCGGTGCGCCTCCTGGGCGAGCATGCGCAGCGGCCCCGCGTAGACGCCCGTGCCGCGGGCCGCGAGCTCCTCGAGCGCCGCGTGGGTCTTGCCCGAGTTGGTCGGGCCGAGATGCGCGACGACGCGCTCCGGCGGCGTCCCGCGCGCGGGCAGCGCGATCGAGATCCCGCGCTCCGCGCGCCGGACGGCCTGCGCCGGTCGCAGTGCGCGCTCGGACCTGCTCGGCCGTTTCTGGCGGCCGCGGGGTTGCCTGCGCTGACGCACCGGCGCACGGTACCCCGTCCGCCCCGCCGTAGCGGGTCAGGCGTCGGGCGTCGCGCTCATGGTCTCGCCGGGCTCGGGGCGCATGCGAACGTCGGCGACCGTCCCGTTCCAGACCAGCGTCTGCCCGTCTCGGCCGGCAGAGCCTCGACTCGCGGAGGTCTGCGAGACGATGTGCTTCGCGACGCGCTTCCCGTCCCGTCCCGCCCCGAGAACGAGCATCGAGGCGAACGAGTGCAGGAACGGGAGGCCGACGAAGTACAGGCCGGGCAGCGACGAGACCGCGCCGTGCCGCTGCTCGGGATACCCGTCTTCCTCGAGTGGCAGAGGGAATCGGATCCATGAGTAGTCGTTGCGGAAGCCCGTGCACCAGATGACGTTCGCCACGTCGAGCGTCCGGCCG